>NZ_JBEPFC010000065.1:0-37738 GCF_040301705.1 Streptomyces sp. NPDC000151
AGCGCGGCCCGGCGCCGCCTCGGGTGCCGCGGGCTCGCCGGCCTTCCGCAACCGCGGGAAGGCCGGCACCGCGACCAGGAACGCCAGCGTGGTCAGCACGAACGGCCAGGTGAAGGTGTGCCCGCCGGACGGGGCGAAGAGCGCGGCGGCCGCCGAGGTCAGGATGGTCGCCGCGGTCGCGCCGGTCACCGCGTACGCCAGCGACCAGCGGTCGGTGGCCAGGAAGACGCCGCCCAGCGCCATCGTGACGAGCACCGCGTTGTATCCCATCCCGCCGTCGGCGATCTGCCCGGCGGGCGCGCCCAGCAGCCAGGCCGCCGCGATGCCCACCACGCTGCCGAGGCAGGCCAGCGCGCCCAGCCGGCGGTCGGCGAGGAAGATCCCGAGGAGGAAGAGCGCGCCGACGTACCACTGCGGCATGAAGAAGATCTGGGCGATGTTCGAGAAGAAGGCGTGCCAGAGGTCGGGCCAGCCGAGCGCGGTCCGGCCGGCCGCCGGGCGGGTGAGCGTGGCCAGCCCGTGGCCCTGGTGCCAGACGCGGACGAAGCCGGGCGCCGCGATGGTCATGGCGCTGGCGGTGACGCAGTACGGCAGGGTCAGCGTGGGCAGGTTCCACGGGCGCAGCAGCGTGCCGGCGGCCCCGGTGAGCACGGTGACGACCACGCAGCCGCCCGCCGCCAGCAGCACGGTCGAGAGGTGCCCCGCACCCAGGAACGCGGCGAAACCGACCGCCACCAGGCAGGAGTTGAAGCCCTCCAGGCCCGCGCCGACCCGGTCGCGGGCCACCCCGAGTACCTGCGCCGTGGCCGTGCCCAGCGCGGTGCCGCACAGCCCGTAGACGCCGTACTGCCAGCCGGCGGCGCACAGCGCGACGGTGAAGACGAGGCCGGCGAGCGCGCTGGGCAGGAAGTCGACCTGTGCCTGGCCGCGCAGGACGCGCAGCAGGAAGGCGTAGCACCGGCGGTCCGGTATCGGCTGCTGCACGGGGGTTCTCCTGTCGCGCACGGTACGTCACGGGCGGACCGGATATTACATGCGTGTTACATGTAGATGACAGAGTGGGGTCCGTTAAAGGTGGGCGGGGCGCGCCCTAGGAGACCGGCTGGACCGGCTGGTGCTGCAGGGCCAGCCCGTCGACGAGGGCCCGCAGGCCGGACTCGAAGGCGCCCTCGTCGACCTGCTGCTGGTGCTCGGCGAGCAGGTGGGCCTGGCCGAGGTGGGGGTAGTCGGCGGGGTCGTAGGCGGCCGCGTCGTCGACGAAACCGCGGGCGAAGGAGCCCAGCGCCGAGCCGGCGACGAAGTACCGCACCATCGCGCAGACCTTCGTGGCCTGTGCGGGCGGCCAGCCGGCCTCGACCATGCCGCCGAACGCCGCGTCGGCCATCTTCAGGCCCGCCGGGCGGCGGCCCGGCCCCTGGGCGAGGAACGGCACGAAGTTCGGGTGCGCGGCGAGCGCCGCGCGGTAGGAGCGGGCCCACTCCAGCAGCCCGCGCCGCCAGTCCCCGTCGGGCCCGAAGCCGGAGACGTCGACCTTGGCGATCACCATGTCCGCCGCGGCGTCCAGGATCTCGTCCTTGGTCGTGAAGTGGTTGTACAGCGAGGGGCCGCTCACCCCGAGCTCGGCGGCGAGCCGCCGGGTGGAGAGCGCCTGCAGTCCTTCCCCGTCGATGAGCGCGAGGGCCGCCGTGACGATGCGCTCACGGCTCAGCAGGGGCTTGCGGGGTCGGGCCATGACGCACATAGTAGAGCCTGCCGCCGAAAAACTAGCAGTGATAATTAATGGCGGTGGCGCTCCCGTGGGCGCCGCCCGCCGTGGTCACCGCCACCGTTCAGAGGAAGACGCATCATGAACCTCGAACTCAACGAGGAGCAGGCCGCCGTCCGGCAGCTCGCCAAGGACTTCGTCGACCGCGAGGTCGCCCCGCACGTCACGGAGTGGGACCGCACCGAGCAGGTCGACCGCTCGATCGTGAAGACCATGGGCGACCTGGGCTTCCTGGGCCTGACCATCCCCGAGGAGTACGGCGGCTCCGGCGGCGACCACTTCGCGTACGCGCTGGTCACCGAGGAGCTGGGGCGCGGCGACTCCTCCGTGCGCGGCATCGTCTCCGTCTCGCTCGGCCTGGTCGCCAAGTCCATCGCCGCCTGGGGGAGCGAGGAGCAGAAGCAGGCGTGGCTGCCCCGGCTGACCTCCGGCGAGGTGCTGGGCTGCTTCGGCCTCACCGAGCCCGGTACCGGCTCCGACGCGGGCAACCTCACCACCCGGGCCGTCCGCGGTGGGGGAGGGGACTGGGTGATCAACGGGACGAAGATGTTCATCACCAACGGCACCTGGGCCGACGTGGTGCTGCTCTTCGCCCGCACCGGCGCGGAGCCCGGCCACAAGGGCGTCAGCGCCTTCCTCGTCCCCACCGACACCCCCGGCCTGTCCCGCCGGGAGATCCACGGCAAGCTGGGCCTGCGCGGCCAGGCCACCGCGGAGCTGGTCCTGGAGGACGTGCGGGTGCCGGCGTCCGCGATGATCGCCCCCGAGGGCAAGGGCTTCTCCGTCGCCATGTCCGCGCTCGCCAAGGGCCGGATGTCGGTCGCGGCCGGCTGCGTGGGCATCGCGCAGGCGGCGCTGGACGCGGCGGTGGGGTACGCCGGCGAGCGCGACCAGTTCGGCAAGTCCATCGCCCACCACCAGCTCGTCCAGGAGCTGCTGAGCGACATCGCGCTGGACGTGGACGCGGCCCGGCTGCTGACCTGGCGGGTCGCCGACCTCATCGACCGCGGGAAGCCGTTCGTCACCGAGGCCTCCAAGGCGAAGCTGTTCGCCTCCGAGGCGGCGGTACGCTGTGCCAACAACGCCCTGCAGGTCTTCGGCGGGTACGGCTACATCGACGAGTACCCGGTCGGCAAGCTCGTCCGCGACGCCCGCGTGATGACGCTCTACGAAGGCACGAGCCAGATCCAGAAGCTGCTCATCGGGCGCGCGCTGACGGGCGTCTCCGCGTTCTGAGCGGAGCCCCGCATTCCCGGACACGGTCCCTAAGCGCTTGCTCAGTGCTGGGGTATGGTGTTCGATCTGATGGCCCGCCGCGGACGGACCGCGGCGGACCGCAGGATCGGAGTGCGCGATGGGAGCGGAGCGGGCGGACGAGGCCGCAGGGGAATGGGCCGAGGTGGCGCCGGACGCGGCCCAGCGGCTGGTCGGGGCCGCCGTCGAGGCCTTCGCGGAGCGCGGCTACCACGCCACGACCACCCGTGACATCGCCGGGCGGGCCGGCATGAGCCCGGCCGCGCTCTACATCCACTACAAGACCAAGGAAGAGCTGCTCTACCGCATCAGCGTCACAGGGCACGAGCGGGCGCTGAAGATCATGGCGGCCGCGGCCGGCGCCGAGGGCACGGCCGCCGACCGGCTGCGCTGCGCGGTGCGCGCCTTCGCCAGCTGGCACGCCGAGCGGCACACCACGGCCCGCGTCATCCAGTACGAGCTGAAGGCGCTGGGCGAGGAGCACTACGCCGAGATCGCCGGCCTGCGGCGGCAGACGGACCGGCTGCTGCGGGAGATCATCCAGGACGGCGCGGACGCCGGGGAGTTCGCCGTGCGGGACGTGCCCGGCACGACGCTGGCGGTGCTGTCGCTGTGCGTGGACGTCGCCCGCTGGTTCACCGCGGACGGGCGGCGCACGCCCGACCAGGTCGGCGAGCTCTACGCCGACCTGGTGCTGGGCATGGTGGGGGCGCGGCGCCCGTAGGGGCGGCGCGCTCCGTGCTTACAGATAGAAGCGGCTGACCGACTCCGCGACGCAGACCGGCTTCTCGCCGCCCTCGCGCTCCACGGTCACCGTCGTCGTCAGCTGCACGCCGCCCGGCACCTCGGTCACCTCGGCGATCCTCGCGGTGGCGCGCACCCGCGAGCCGACCGGCACGGGGGAGGGGAAGCGCACCTTGTTCGTGCCGTAGTTGATGCCCATCTTGACGTTGTCGACGCGCATCAGCTGCGGTACGAGCGCGGGCAGCAGCGACAGCGTGAGGTAGCCGTGCGCGATGGTCGTGCCGAACGGCCCGGCCTTCGCCTTCTCCTGGTCGACGTGGATCCACTGGTGGTCGCCGGTGGCGTCGGCGAACAGATCGACCCGCTTCTGGTCGACCTCCAGCCAGTCGCTCGGGCCGAGCTCCTCGCCGACCGCGGCACGCAGCTCGTCCAGCGATCCAAACACCCGGGGGTCTGCCATGTCCGTTCCTCCTGATCGACTAAGCGCTTGCTCAGCTTGCTGTGCGGATCCTCCGCTGTCAACGGCTCGTCCGATCAGGAGCCCTTTAAGCTGGCGGACGTGCCCCAGCTTTCCCGCAAGGTCCATGAACTCACCGTCGGCCAGCTCGCCGCGCGCAGCGGCGCCGCCGTCTCCGCCCTGCACTTCTACGAGTCCAAGGGGCTGATCAGCAGCACCAGGACCGCGGGCAACCAGCGCCGGTTCACCCGTGACACGCTGCGCCGCGTCGCGTTCGTCCGGGCGGCGCAGCGCGTCGGCATCCCGCTCGCGGTGATCCGTGACGCGCTCGCCGAGCTGCCGGAGGAGCGCACGCCCAACCGCGAGGACTGGGCCCGGCTCTCCGAAGCCTGGCGCGGCGAGCTGGACGAGCGCATCGGCCAGCTCCAGGAGCTGCGCGACCGGCTGACGGACTGCATCGGCTGCGGCTGCCTCTCCCTGGAGCGGTGCGCGCTCTCCAACCCGTACGACGAGCTCGGCGAGCAGGGGACGGGCGCGCGGCGGCTGCGCGTGGACCGCGAAGGGCGCCCGGCGGACCCGGCCCCCGCCGAGTGAGCGCCGTCAGCCGGTGAACAGCTGCGTCATCTTGAGCGCCAGCTCGTACAGCCCGTAGGCGAAGGGCACTCCGACCCACAGCCAGACGAGGGCGAGCAGGGCGGTGCGGCGGCCGGTCACCGGGCGGCTCCTTCTTCCTGTGCTTCCTGGCCGGGCGGCGGCGCCGGCTCGTGGTGGCGCGGGTGCACCGGCCGGACCAGCTCGTTGGCGGCGAAGCCGACGACCAGCAGGCCGATCATGATGAAGAACGACGTGGTGTAGAGGTCGGGGCCGCTGCGCCCGGCGGCGTGCTGGGAGTCCGCGATGGCGTTGACGATCAGCGGGCCGAGGACGCCGGCGGTGGACCAGGCGGTGAGCAGCCGCCCGTGGATCGCGCCGACCTGGTACGTGCCGAAGAGGTCCTTGAGGTACGCGGGGACCGTGGCGAAGCCGCCGCCGTAGAAGGACAGGATCACCACGGCGCAGCCGACGAACAGCGGCTTGGAGGCGTCGCCGGTCAGTGCCAGTACGAGGTACAGCAGCGCGCCGACGCCGAGGTAGAGGCGGTAGATGTTCTTCCGGCCCACCAGGTCGGAGGTGGTGGACCAGGCGAATCGGCCGAGCATGTTGGCGAGCGAGAGCATGCCGACGAATCCGGCGGCGGCCGCCGCGCTCACGGGCGTCGCGGTGTCCGCGAAGAAGTCCGCGATCATCGGCGCGGCCTTCTCCAGGATGCCGATGCCGGCCGTGACGTTCATGCAGAGGATGACCCACAGGCACCAGAACTGCGGGGTGCGCAGCGCGTTGCGCGCGGAGACCTGGGCTGTGGTGACCAGGGGGCGCGGCGCGGTCGTGGTGGGCGCGGCGCCCGGGGGCCGCCAGCCGTCCGGAGGTACGCGGACCAGCAGCACGCCCATCGTCATGAACACCGCGTACACCAGGCCCATCACCAGGAACGTCTGCGCGATGCCGGCCGAGTCGGCACCGAGCGTGGCCAGCAGCTGGCTGGACCACGGGGAGGCGATCAGCGCGCCGCCGCCGAAGCCCATGATGGCGATGCCGGTGGCCATGCCGGGGCGGTCCGGGAACCACTTGATCAGCGTGGAGACGGGGGAGATGTAGCCGATGCCCAGGCCGATCCCGCCGATGAAGCCGTAGCCGAGCACGACCAGCCAGTACTGGCCGGTGGCGGCGCCGAGCGCGGCGACGAGGAAGCCGGAGCAGAAGCAGAGGGTGGAGACGAGCATGGCCCAGCGCGGGCCGCGCCGTTCGACGAGCGTGCCGCCGAAGGCCGCCGACAGGCCGAGCATCACGATGGCGAGCTGGAAGGGGAGCGCGGAGGCGGTGCCGGAGAGCCCGAGCGAGGACTCCAGCGGGGGCTTGAACACGCTCCAGGCGTACGCCTGGCCGATGGCGAGGTGGATGGCGAGCGCGGCGGGCGGAACGAGCCAGCGGCTCCAGCCCGGCGGGGCGACGGTGGCGGAACGGGCGAGCGCGAGCATGCACGCGAACGTACAAGCTTCATGCACCCGCGGGAAGAGGCCGTCAATACCCGGCCCGGAACGGCCCGTTGGCGATCGGTGTCCGTGGGTGGTCCGGTGTCCGTGGGCGGTGCGGCGCGGGTCCCCCGTACCGGCGCATCCGGTCCCACGTCCGCTCGGTGCGGCAGCCGCGCCCGGCGCGCTGCCGTTTCCCCCTGGTGCGCTTCCGTACTGCCGTGTGCCGGCGCGTGGCTCAGGCCGCGGCGAAGGCCCGGTCGGCGGTGGCGCGCCGGGCGGCGGAGAGCACGGCGGTGGTCAGGACCGCCGACGGGGTGACAACTCCGCATTCCTGGCAGACCGGCCCGTTCACCGAATGTGCCCCGTCCGTGCGCCAGACGAAGCGCCGGCCCCCGCACACCGGGCAGTCCTCGCGCTGCCGGCCCGACTCCATGGCCGCGATCACCCGGCGCAGCACCTCGGCCAGGCGTGCGGTCGGATGCCGGTGCGGTGACTCGCAGGGCACGATGTCGCACCCGCCCCAGGTGCGCAGGTGCCATTCGTGCAGGGCGCCCGGCTGCCGGATGCCCTCGTGCTTCTCACGCCGCCGGCGGGCGGCGAAGTCCGCTTCGTAAGCGAGCCAGAGGTTGCGTGCCTCCTCCAGTTCCGCCAGGGCGGCAAGCAGCCCGCCCGGGTCGGGGTTGCGGTCCTGCGTCCCGATGCCCGCGCGGGTGCACAAGTGGTGCCACGTCGCCCGGTGCCCGTACGGGGCGAACCGTTCGAGGCACTTGCGCAGCGCCGTCCGTCGCTGGGTCGCGACGAGACCGGGGTTACGGACCTGCTCGGCGAGAGCTCTGAAACCGGCCAATTCATCCCACCTCCGTGGGGAGGAACCCGACTGGACATGGAATGGACGTAACGGAACGGCATCTGGATCCATCGAACTGTCGTGCGAGAACCGGGCGTTACCTGGGTTGTAGAGGTGGCGTGTGGGGAAAGTGGGGGTTGGGCAGAAGTTGACTGTTGTTCATCTTCCGTCGCGGTTTTACCGCCGGTAACGTCCAGCGCACCCGCCTCCCAAGGAGCAGGAATGCGACGACGTACCGCAGGGCGCGCCGCTGCCGCCGTGGCAGCGGTGTGCGCCCTGGGTGCCAGCGCCCTGGCACCCCTCCCCGCCGCCGCGGCCACCGCGGACCCCCCACCCGTCACCGACCACTGCCAGGGCCAGTGCGCCGACATCCTGCCGCCCGGCGAGAACGGCAACGCCACCCTCGCCGAGATCCTCGGCAACAAGGTCTTCGGCACCCGCCCCGCGCACGCCTCCGACCAGCTCGGTCCGTACAACGACTTGAACGGCGGCCACCAGTCGCTCACCGACGACACCCTGAAGAACTTCTTCAACGACGCCTCCTTCGGCGTCCCGGACGGCCAGGTCGGCAAGGTCACCCAGCCGCGCGACGACGTGACGATCACCCGCGACAAGAAGACGGGCGTGCCGCACATCAAGGGCACCACCCGCTACGGCACCGAGTACGGCGCGGGCTACGCCGCAGCGCAGGACCGGCTCTGGCTGATGGACCTCTTCCGGCACATCGGCCGCGGCCGGCTGACCTCCTTCGCCGGCGGCGCGCTCGCCAACCAGGGCCTGGAGCAGGAGTTCTGGCCGAAGGCCCCGTACACCGAGCAGGACCTGAAGGACCAGGTCGAGTCCATCCGGAAGAACAACGGGCCACGCGGCGAGCAGGCCATGGCGGACGCCCAGGCGTACGTCGACGGCATCAACGCCTACCGCGAGAAGTCCAAGAAGGGCCGCTACTTCCCCGGCGAGTACGTGCTGACCGGGCACGTGAACGCGGTCACCAACGCCGGGGAGATCAAGCCCTTCGAGCTCACCGACCTGATCGCCCTCGCGTCCGTCGTCGGCGGGCTGTTCGGCAACGGAGGCGGCGGCGAGGTACCGCAGGCCCTCGCGCTGCTGTCGGCGCAGCAGAAGTACGGCGTCGAGAAGGGCACCGAGGTCTGGGAGTCCTTCCGCGAGCGCAACGACCCCGAAGCGGCGATGACGCTGCACGACGGCCAGTCCTTCCCGTACGCGGTCAAACCGAAGAACGCCAAGGGCACGGCCCTCCCCGACCGTGGCTCGGTCACCGCCGAACCGCTCGTGTACGACCGCAAGGGCGCGGCCACCGCCAAGAGCGACCCGCCGCAGGCCGAGGTGAGGACGCCGAAGAAGCTGAAGCCGCTCAAGGGCGTCTTCCAGGACGGCGTGCTTCCCAAGGGCAGCTTCGATACGACCCAGCACCGCGGCATGTCCAACGCGCTGCTGGTCTCCGGCAAGCACACCGCGAGCGGCCACCCGGTCGCCGTCTTCGGCCCGCAGACCGGCTACTTCGCCCCGCAGCTGCTGATGCTCCAGGAGATCCAGGGCCCGGGCATCAGCGCCCGCGGCGCGTCCTTCGCGGGCGTCGGCATGTACGTCCAGCTCGGCCGCGGCCAGGACTACGCCTGGAGCGCCACCTCCGCGAGCCAGGACATCACCGACACCTACGCCGTCGAGCTGTGCGACACCGACGGCTCGGCGCCCACCGAGGACTCCACCGGCTACCGCGAGGACGGCCGCTGCGTCCCCATGGAGAAGCTGGAACGCACCAACTCCTGGCAGCCGACCGTCGCCGACCCCACGGCCGCCGGGTCCTACCGGATGCAGGTGTACCGCACCGACTACGGCGTCGTGACGCACCGCGCGACCGTCAAGGGCAGGCCCGTCGCCTACACCGCGCAGCGCTCCACCTACCGCCACGAGGCCGACTCGATCATCGGCTTCCAGATGTTCAACGACCCGTCCTACGTCAAGGACGCGAAGTCCTTCCAGCAGGCCGCCCAGCACATCGGGTACGCCTTCAACTGGTTCTACGCCGACTCCAAGGACATCGCGTACTACAACAGCGGCCTGAACCCGGTCCGCAACCCGGACGTCGACCCGTCCCTCCCCGTCCGCGCGGAGAAGGCCTACGAGTGGCGGGACTGGGACCCCAAGGCCAACACCTCCGCCCTCACCCCGCCGGCGCAGCACCCGCAGTCGGTCGGCCAGGACTACTACATCTCCTGGAACAACAAGCAGGCCAGGGACTACGACTCGGCCGGCTTCGGCAACGGTTCCGTACACCGCGGCAACCTGCTCGATGACCGGGTCGAGGAGCTGGTCGCGGACGGCGGGGTCACCCGCGCCTCCCTGACCCGCGCGATGAGCGAGGCCGCCGTCACCGACCTGCGCGGCGAGGACGTGCTCCCGGAGCTGCTCAAGGTGCTGCGCTCGGCACCGGTGGACGACCCGAAGGTCAGGACCGCCGTCCAGCAGCTGGAGGCATGGCGCAAGGACGGCGCGCAGCGCCACGAGACCAGTCCGGGGTCGAAGACGTACGCCCACTCCGACGCAGTGCGGATCATGGACGCCTGGTGGCCCCTGATGATCGAGAAGGTCTTCGAGCCGGGCCTGGGGAAGGACCTCTATGACGGGCTGAAGACCAACATCGCCGTCGACGAGTCGCCCTCGGCCGGGCACGGGCCGACCGGCAGCCACGCCGGCTCCGCCTTCCAGTACGGCTGGTGGTCCTACGCCGACAAGGACCTGCGGGCTGTCCTCGGCGAGAAGGTACGCGGCGGGCTGGCCGACACCTACTGCGGCGACGGTGAACTCTCCGCGTGCCACGACACGCTCGTCAGCACGCTGCGCGAGGCGGCCGCGAAGACCGCCGAGCAGGTCTACCCGGGCGACGACGCCTGCAAGGCCGGGGACCAGTGGTGCTCGGACGCGATCATCCAGCGCGCGGTCGGCGGCCTCACGCACGACCCGATCAGCTGGCAGAACCGGCCCACCTACCAGCAGGTGGTGGAGTTCCCGAGCCACCGGTAACCGGCGCTCGGGCGGGCGGCGCGCGGAGCTGTGGGGGCTCCGCGCGCCGCACCGGTCAGCCGCGGGCGATCCGGCCCGCTTCCAGGACCACCCGGGCCAGCTCCGGGTGGCAGATGTCGCTGTGCGCGCCGGCCGGCGGCGCGCCGCGCCGGACCACGGCGGAGGCGTCCACGTTCACGCACCCCGGCGACGTCGGCAGCTGCTCGCCCAGCCGGATGCGCCGGGTCCCGTCCACGCCCTGGATGCCGTCGAACCCGTTCGCGCCCCACCGGTCGAACACGGCGAGGAAGCCCGAGGAGTCCCCGGCCAGCTTCGACGCCAGGGGATAGAAGGTGCCCAGCGCGTCGTCGTGCCGGGAGTAGCAGCACACCAGCGGGCCGTCGACCCGCTCCTGCATGCCGTCCAGCGTCCCGGTGCGCGCCCGGTCGTGCGGCAGCTCCGAGCAGAACGCGTAGTGCGAGAAGGCCCCTTGCAGCAGCGTCACCGACTTCACGTGCCGCGCGTCCGGCGGCAGTCCGCGCAGCGCGTACGAGACCAGCCGGGCGCCGAAGGAGTGCCCCACCAGGTGCACCCGCAGCCCGGCCGCCTCGCCCGCCAGCCGGCCGAGCACCGGCCCCAGGCCCAGCTGGCCGACCGTCCCGGCACGCCGCTTCACCGCGTAATAGGCGCCCTGCCGCAGGAGTTCGCGGGCGCCGCTCCACATCCGGGTCAGCCCGCCGCCGAACAGCGGGCGCTGCTCGGCGTCCACGGCCTCGCCCGGCCACACCGCCACGCCCGCCGACCGCAGCGCCGCCGTGTAGACCTCGCAGACCTCCAGCGCGTCGTCGGTCAGCATGCCGGGCAGCCCGTCCCCGCTGTCCGCGGCGAACAGCAGGGCCGGGCTGTCCTGCCGGACCGACACCAGCTCCCGCACCAGCCGCGCGAACTCGTCGAACGCCGAGCGCGCGTCGGGCCGTTCCGACAGCAGCTGCGCGAGCCGCTCCAGCACCATGTCCCGGCCCGGGAACGCCTGCGCCAACTGGCGCCGCACGGAGTCCTCCAGTACCGGTTCGTCGGCGGCCGCGGCGACGGCGGCGGCCCGGGCCCGCGGCGAGGGGTCGAAGTCGGGGATCGGCTCGTCGGTGAAGCGCAGCGCCGGCCAGATCACGCCCGCGTACCCCACCCGGGCCGCGCTGCCCGCCAGCAGTTCCGGGAAGGGCTCGAAGAACCGGCTGTACAACCGGGTGGCCATCGACCGGTCGTTGTTCCACCCGTGCGCGAACACCACGAGATCGGTCAGCCGCTCCCGCGCCGCCCCGGCGAGCAGTGCGTCGCGCTGCCGCTGATCGACGTCCCCGTCGGCGTCAAACGTCAGTTCCCAGTACGGCCGCACCCCGACACCCGCCATGACGATCCCCTTCGCTGCCGCTCGTGCAGCGCATCGTCCTGCGCATCGGCCGTTCCCGCCATACGCAGCGCTACGGCGAACGGCGGAGGCTCCGGGTCAGGCCAGCTCGCGCTCCCTGGTCTCCGGCAGCGCCAGGACGCACAGCAGGGAGACCACGGCCATCGCGGAGACGTACCAGCCGACGGAGGAGGAGCCGAAGGCGGACTGCAGGCGGGTGGCGATCAGCGGGGAGACCGCGCCGCCGAGGACGCCGCCGAGGTTGTAGGCGAGCGAGGCGCCGGAGTAACGGACCCTGGTACCGAACAGCTCGGGCAGGTAGGCGCCCATCGGCCCGTACACCACGCCCATGCAGAACAGCGCGCCGCCGATCGCGAGGGCCACCAGCACCGGGGACTCGGTGTCCAGCAGCGGGAAGAGGACCAGGCCCCAGACGGCGGCGAGGCCGCAGCCGGCCAGGACGAGCCTGCGGCGGCCCGCGCCGTCGGAGCGGGTGGCGGCGAGCCAGGTGCCGGCGGCGAGGAAGAGGCAGGCGACCAGGGACAGGCCCAGCATCATGTTGCGGGAGATGCCGAGGGTGCCGGTGGCGTAGGAGAGGCAGTACGTCGTGGCCGTGTAGAAGAGCCCGTACGCGATGATCATGCCGCCCGCGCCGAGCAGCAGCTCGCGCCAGTGGCCGCGGATCACGTCCAGCGTGGGGACCTTGCTGGCCTCCTGCGCGTCCATCACCTTCGCGAAGACCGGCGTCTCGCTGATCTTCAGCCGGACGAACAGGCCGACCGCGACCAGCAGGAACGAGAGCAGGAACGGGATGCGCCAGCCCCAGGACCGGAAGGCCGCGTCGTCCAGCGAGGCGGACAGCAGCCAGAAGATGCCAGTGGCGGCGAAGAACCCGACGGACGGGCCAAGTTGCGGGAACGCGGCGTACAGGCCGCGCCGTTTCTTCGGGGCGTGTTCGACCGCGAGCAGCGCGGCGCCGCCCCACTCGCCGCCCAGGCCGATGCCCTGGACGAAGCGGAGCAGGATCAGCAGTACGGGGGCCCAGATGCCCAGCGTGGCGTAGCCGGGCAGCAGCCCGACGAAGGCCGTGGACAGGCCCATCAGCAGCAGCGAGACGACCAGTACGGACTTGCGGCCCACCCGGTCGCCGAAGTGCCCGAAGACGATCGAGCCGAGCGGCCGCGCCGCGAACGCCACCGCGTAGGTGGAGAAGGAGGCGAGGGTGGCGTTGACCGGGTCCAGGGTCGGGAAGAACGCCTGGTTCAGTACGAGCGCGGCCGCGGTCCCGTAGATGTAGAAGTCGTAGAACTCGATGGCCGTCCCGATGAACGACGCCACGGCCACCCGCCGCAGGCTCTCGGAGCTGCCCTCGTCGCCGGCGGGTCCGGCCGTGGTCTCTTCTGCTGTCGCTTCGCTGTGCACGAGCCGCATGGTCACGGTCGTTGTAGGGGGCAGTCAATAGGTGGGACGTGTGGTCTCGTCTCTTGAGACGGCTGTCCTCGGCGGGCCGGGCGGCCCGGCTCAGTGGTAGCGGAGGTAACCGGCGCGCAGCGCACGGAACTTCGCGAGCTCCGCCTGCCAGGCGCCGACGACCTCGTCCGTCCCCGCCCCCGCGTCGATCATCGTGCGTACCTTGGCGGAGCCCGCGAGCCGGTCGATTCCGTGGTCCGGGCGCCAGGCGAAGTCCTTCCACACCTTCTTGGCGGTGACCAGCAGTGCGATGCCGGTCCGCACCGGGTCGAACGCCGCCCGGTCGTGGACGTGCAGCTGCACGCCGCCGATCGTCTTGCCCTGGAACTTGGAGAACGTCGGCGCGAAGTACGCCTCGCGGAAGCGGACCCCCGGCAGCCGCTCGGCGTTGACCGCCGCCGCCCACGTGCGGTCGATGCCCTCCGCGCCGAGCAGCTCGAACGGGCGCGTCGTGCCCCGCCCTTCGGAGAGATTGGTGCCCTCGAAGAGGCAGGTGCCGGAGTAGACCAGCGCGGTGTCCGCGGTGGGCATGTTGGGGCTGGGCGGGACCCACGGCAGCCCGGTCGCGTCGAAGAAATCGGCCCGCCGCCAGCCCTTCATCAGCACGGTGTCCAGCCGCACCTTCTTGCCGGCGACGGCGGGCACGAACCGCTCGTTGAAGAGCAGCGCCAGCTCCGCCACCGTCATCCCGTGCGCCTGCGCGATCGGCTCCCGGCCGACGAACGAGGCGTACTTCTTGTCCAGCACGGGGCCGGTCGCCGAGCGGCCGGTCACCGGGTTCGGCCGGTCCAGCACCACGAAGCGCTTGCCCGCCATGGCCGCCGCCACCATGCAGTCGTACAGCGTCCAGATGTAGGTGTAGAAGCGCGCGCCCACGTCCTGGATGTCGAAGACGACCGTGTCGACCGCGGACTCGGTGAAGATGTCCGCCAGTGCCTGCCCGCTCTTCTGGTACGTGTCGTACACCGGCAGCCCGGTGGCCGGGTCCTCGTGCCGGCCCTCCGAACCGCCCGCCTGCGCCGTGCCGCGGAAGCCGTGCTCGGGTCCGAACACCGCGGTCAGCCGCACGCGCTTGTCCGCGTGCATGACGTCCACGAGGTGCTCGACGTCCTGCGTGACACCGGTCGGATTGGTGACGACGCCGACCCGCTGCCCGGACAGCAGCGCGTACCCGTCGGCAGACAGCCGGTCGAAACCCGTCCGCACCCGGCGGCCGCCGGACGGCGGGGGTGGCGGGGGCGCCGCCGACGCCGTACCGGGCGCACCGGCGATCGCGCCGGTCATCGCGCCGGTGACCGTCAGCAGGCTCCGTCTGGACAAGGCCATGCGCACACCTCCGTGATCGCGGTTCGTGTGCTGTGACGCTAACGCGCGCGAGGCCGCGGGGGAACGCACCGCACAGGGTGCGTCGGGCTCTTCCCTTCCTACATACCGACTGGTTAGTCTGCCTGCTGGTCGTGGTCCGGTCGAGCCGAGGGAGACGCAAGTGGAAGCCGTGCGGGACAAGACCGTGGTGGTCACCGGGGCGGGCGGCGGCATCGGTGCCGCGCTCGCGGCACGCTTCACCGCCGAGGGCGCACGGGTCGTCGTCAACGACCTGGACAAGGAGAAGGCCGAGCGCACCGCCGCCGAGCTGGGCGCCATCGCCGTCCCCGGCGACGCCTCGGCGATCGTCCCGGCAGCCCGCGAGGCCCTCGGCGGCCGCATCGACATCTTCTGCGCCAACGCGGGCGTGGGCACCGGCGGCGGCCCCGAGGCACCCGACAGCGACTGGGATCTCGCCTGGGACGTCAACGTCATGGCCCACGTGCGGGCCGCGCGCGAGCTGATACCGGAGTGGCTGGAGCGCGGCAGCGGCCGCTTCGTCGCCACCGTCTCGGCCGCAGGGCTGCTCACCATGATCGGCTCCGCCCCGTACAGCGTTTCCAAGCACGCCGCGTACGCCTTCGCCGAATGGCTCTCCGCCACCTACCGGCACCGCGGCATCGACGTGCACGCCATCTGCCCCCAGGGCGTACGGACCGACATGCTCAGCAACACCGGATCCGCCGGCGACCTGGTCCTCACCCCCGGCGCCATCGAGCCCGCGGCCGTCGCCGACGCCCTCTTCGAAGCCATCACCGAGAAGCGCTTCCTGGTCCTGCCGCACCCGGAGGTCGCCGGTTACTACGCGGCCCGCGCCGCCGACCCCGACCGCTGGCTCCGCGGCATGAACCACCTCCAGCGCAAGCTCGACGCCGCCGAGGGCGCCGGCGCCTGAGCGGCACGGGACCACAGCTCCGTACGGCGCGGCGGGGACGACCGCGCCGTACGGGATCAGTACCACCGGGACGAGAAGAGAGAAGGGCCGCACGCCGATGACGTCGTACCAGGACAAGCCGTGGCTGCCGCAGCTGAACGAGGCACAGCGCGCCCCCGTGCACCCGCACCCCTCCACCCTGCACGCCTTCAAGGAAGCGGCCCGCCGGGTCCCCGAGCGGACCGCGCTGGCCTACTTCGACGGCCGGCTGTCCTACGCCGAGACCGACGCGCTCTCCGACGCCATCGCCGCCTACCTGGGCGACCGGGGCTTCCGGCCCGGCGACCGGGCGGCGATCATGCTGCAGAACACCCCGCACTTCGTCCTCGCGCTGTTCGGCGTCTGGAAGGCGGGCGGCGTCGTCGTCCCCGTCAACCCCATGTACAAGTCGGGCGAGATGACCCACGTCCTCACCGACGCCGAGGTCACCGCCGTCGTCTGCGCCGACCACACCTGGGACGCCTTCCTGCGCGACACCGCGGCCGCGGCCCCCTCCGTACGCATCGCACTGACCGCCTGCGAGCGGGACCTGCAGACCAGAGACGACGCCCGCGTACTGCGCGGCGCACGCCTCGGGCCGCGCGAGGGCGCCGACGACCTGCTGGCCACCGCCCGCGCGCACGCGGGCCGCGGCCCCGCCGACGGCGTCCCCGAACTCACCGCCGACGACATCGCCCTGATCAGCTACACCTCGGGCACCAGCGGCACCCCCAAGGGCGCCACCAACACCCACGGCAACATCTCCTACAACGCCGAACGCCAGCGCACCGGCCTCGGACTCCCCGACGGCGCCACCTACTTCGCGCTCGCGCCGCTCTTCCACATCACCGGCATGGTCTGCGAGCTGGCCTCCTGCATCACCGGCGGCGGCACCCTGGCCCTGGCGTACCGCTTCGAGGCCGGCGTCGTCCTGGACGCCTTCCTGGAGCACCGCCCGGCCTTCACCGTCGGCCCGTCCACCGCCTACATGGCCCTGATGGCCCACTCGGACGTCTCCCGCGACCACTTCGCGTCCTTCACCACCGTCTCCTCCGGCGGCGCGCCGCTGCCGCCCGCCCTGGTCGAGAAGTTCCGCGCGGAATTCGGCCCGTACATCCGCAACGGATACGGCCTCACCGAGTGCACGGCCCCCTGCGCCAGCGTGCCGCCGCAGCTGGAAGCGCCCGTCGACAAGGTCTCGGGCACCCTCGCGGTCGGCGTACCGGGCCCCGACACCGTCGTACGGATCATCGACGAACAGGGCCGGGACGTGCCCTTCGGCGAACAGGGCGAGATAGCCGTCAGCGGCCCGCAGGTCGTGCCCGGTTACTGGCGCCGCCCCGACGCCACCGCCGAGGCGCTCCCCGGCGGCGAGCTGCGCACCGGAGACATCGGCTTCATGGACACCGACGGCTGGCTGTACGTCGTCGACCGCAAGAAGGACATGATCAACGCCTCCGGCTTCAAGGTCTGGCCGCGCGAGGTCGAGGACGTGCTCTACACCCACCCCGCCGTGCGCGAGGCCGCCGTCGTCGGCGTGCCGGACGCCTACCGCGGCGAGAGCGTCAAGGCATACGTGAGCCTGCGATCCGGCGAGGCCCCCGACCCCGCCGAGCTGGCCGCCTACTGCAAAGAACGGCTGGCCGCGTACAAATATCCCCGGGAGGTGGAGGTCCTGCCCGAGCTGCCGAAGACGACGAGTGGGAAGATCCTCCGACGGGAGCTGCGCAACCGCGGCTAGCCTCCGGTGAACCAGCACGTCAGTACGGAGAAGGACAGGTGAGGGCGATGGCCGGCACGACGGACGGGAGCACGAAGCCCGTGGCACAGCGGCTGCTGGCCACCGCCACCCGGCTCTTCGCCGAGCAGGGGTACGACCGGACCTCGGTCCAGGAGATCGTCGAGGCGGCGGGCGTCACCAAGGGCGCGCTGTACCACTACTTCGGTTCCAAGGACGACCTGCTGCACGAGGTCTACGGGCGGGTGCTCCGCCTCCAGCAGGAGCGCCTGGACCGGTTCGCGGGCGCCGACGCGCCGGTGGAACAGCGCCTGCGGGACGCCGCGGCCGACGTGGTCGTCACGACCATCGAGAACCTCGACGACACGAAGATCTTCTTCCGCTCCATGCACCAGCTCTCGCCGGAGAAGGACAAGCAGGTACGCGCCGAGCGCCGCCGCTACCACGAACGCTTCCGGGCCCTCATCGAAGAGGGCCAGCGCTCCGGCGTCTTCACCCCCGACGTCCCCGCCGACCTGATCGTCGACTACCACTTCGGCTCGGTCCACCACCTCGGCACCTGGTACCGCGAGGGCGGCCCCCTCACCCCCCGCGAGGTCGCCGACCACCTGGCGGACCTACTGCTGCGGGCGCTGCGCCCGTAGACGGGGCCTTAGGGCGCGTCTTTCGGATCATCCCGGGGCCGCGACGCCTGGCACGGCACCTCGCGGCGTTGTCGCAATGCCCACGTACAACCCGGTACGCGGGCAATGCTCCGCCTTGCGATGCACCGCACCAGACGCCGCGACCCGATCCGGGCTGATCCAAAAGACACGCCCTAGCGCCTGCCCGCCGCTTTCACACTGCTTCCCGCCGCTTTCACACCGCGACGAGCCGGACCCGGCCACCGCAGAGCTTCGTCATGTCGTCGGCATCGGAGGTCAGCATGACCACGGGCCGCTGCTGACGCAGAGCGGTCTCGGCCACTGCCGCGTCGATCGCGTACTTGTGGCCGTGCAGCCCGGCGGCCATCAGCAGCGCGGAGGCCCGCTTCGCCTCCTCCTCGCCGACCGCGGTCACCCGCAGGCCCGACAGCAGCCAGTGCAGCCGGGCCCTGTCGGTACGGGCATGCACGGCCTCGACGAGCGTGAGCGCGCAGATCACGACCTCCATGCCCCGTCGTCGTGCCTCCGCGACCAGGGCGACGACGCAATCGTCGTCACTCAGCAGTTTCGAGAGCCCTTCACTGTCGAGGACCAGTGTTCCTTCATGGCTCAGCCTGCGGCGGGCCACTGGTCCTCCTCGGCGAAGACCTCGTCGAACACCTTCCGCGCTCGGTCCTGGGCGGCTTCGGAAACCGGTCCGTTGCGGCGCTCGTAGTCGGCCAGGTACTCGTCCATGGCCTGGCCGCGCAACTCGCGCTCGACGGCAGCGGCGATGAAAGCGGAGAACTCACGCTTGCCGACCCTGGACCGGATCGCCTCGGCGGTCCCTTCGGGCAGGGAAAGACTGACCCGGGTCGCCGGCCCCTCGCCGATGCCGTACGTCGTCTCGGAGGACATACGGGCATGGTATCAATCGAGTAGGAAATCGGCTCCGAATGGGGCGCACGGGTCCGGGTCGGTGCTTCCGTGCGACTGAGATGCCGCGTCCGTAGGCGGGGCTCATTTGTATGACTGCGGCGCTGGCCCCGATTGCGCACACCCGTGGGCCCCCACCAGGGGGTTACCCAGGTGGGGGCCTGCGTGAAGCCTCGGCTCACCGGCGCATCGGCGTGCGCGTGCGGCTCGCCCTCGTGCGGCTCGTCCGCGTACCGCTCACATGTACTTCTTGATCTCCCGGCGGGCCAGGGAGCGCTGGTGGACCTCGTCCGGGCCGTCGGCCAGGCGGAGCGTGCGGGCGCCGGCCCACAGTTCGGCGAGCGGGAAGTCCTGGCTGACGCCGCCCGCGCCGTGCAGCTGGACCGCCTGGTCGATGATGTCCACGACCGTGCGCGGCGTCGCGATCTTGATGGACTGGATCTCCGTGTGCGCGCCCTTGTTGCCGACCGTGTCCATCAGCCACGCCGTCTTGAGGACGAGGAGGCGGAGCTGTTCGACGGCGACCCGGGCGTCCGCGATCCACTCCTGGACGACGCCCTGCTGCGCCAGCGGCTTGCCGAAGGCGGTACGCGCCACCGCCCGCTTGCACATCAGCTCGATCGCCCGCTCGGCCATGCCGATCAGCCGCATGCAGTGGTGGATCCGGCCGGGGCCGAGGCGGGCCTGGGCGATGGCGAAGCCGCCGCCCTCCTCGCCGACGAGGTTCGCCGCCGGGACGCGTACGTTGTCGAAGACCACCTCGGCGTGGCCGCCGTGGTGGTGGTCCTCGTACCCGTAGACCTGCATGGCGCGCTTGACCGTCAGGCCCGGGGTGTCGCGCGGGACGAGGATCATCGACTGCTGGCGGCGGATGTCCTCGCTGCCCGGGTCGGTCTTGCCCATCACGATGAAGATCTGGCAGAGCGGGTTCATCGCGCCGGAGATGTACCACTTGCGGCCGTTGATGACGTAGTCGTCGCCGTCCCGCTGGATGCGCGTCTCGATGTTCGTCGCATCGGACGAGGCCACGTCCGGCTCGGTCATCGCGAACGCGGAGCGGATCTCGCCGGCCAGCAGCGGCTGCAGCCACTGCTTCTGCTGCTGTTCGTTGCCGAACTGGGCGAGTACTTCCATGTTGCCGGTGTCCGGCGCGGCACAGTTCAGCGCGGTCGGCGCGAGCTGCGGGGAGCGGCCGGTGATCTCGGCGAGCGGCGCGTACTGGAGGTTGGTGAGCCCCGCGCCGTGCTCCGCGTCCGGCAGGAAGAGGTTCCACAGCCCCTGCTTGCGGGCCTCCGCCTTCAGCTCCTCCACGATCGCCGGGGTGTCCCAGGGCGAGGCGAGCTCGGCCCGCTGCTCGTGCGCGACCTGCTCGGCGGGGTGGACGTGCTCGTCCATGAACGCGAGCAGTTTCTCGCGCAGCTCCTGCGTGCGGGCGTCGAATGCGAAGTCCATGAGCGTGCTCAGCCTTCCTTCACGGGGGACAGGGTGGAAAGGGTGCGGCGGCCGTTGTCGATGAAGCGCGGCACGACCTCGCCGATCCGGTCGAAGCCGGCACCGACGGTCTGCCCGAGCGTGTAGCGGTAGTGGATGCCTTCGAGGATCACCGCGAGTTTGAAGTAGGCGAACGCGGTGTACCAGGCGACCTGCGAGACGTCGCGTCCGGAGCCGGCCGCGTACCGCTCGATCAGCTCGCCCGGTTCGGGATGCCCCGGGGCGCTGCGGGTCGTGGTGACGGGCGAGTCGGGGGACTCCTCCTGCTCGCTGTACATGGCCAGCAGGCCCAGGTCGGTGAGCGGGTCGCCGAGCGTGGACATCTCCCAGTCCAGCACCGCCGAGATCCGGTCGTCCGCGCCGACCAGTACGTTGTCCAGGCGGTAGTCGCCGTGCACGATCGCGGGCGCGGGCGAAGCGGGCAGCTTCCTGCCCAGCGCCTCGTGCAGCTCGTCGATGCCGGGCAGTTCGCGGTTCCGGGACGCGGCCAGCTGCTTGCCCCAGCGGCGCAGCTGCCGCTCCAGGAAGCCGTCGGGCCGCCCGAAGTCGCCCAGGCCCACCGACGCCGGGTCGACGGCGTGCAGGTCGACGAGGGTGTCCACGAGGCGGAGGACGATGTCGCGGGTGCGCTCGGGGCCGAGCGGCCGCAGCTGGTCGGCCGTGCGGTACGGAGTGCCGGCCACGAGCTCCATCACGTAGAACGGCGCCCCGATGACGTCCTCGTCCCGGCAGAGCGCCAGCGTCTCCGGGACCGGTACCCGGGTATCGTGCAGCGCGCTGATGACACGGTGCTCGCGCGCCATGTCGTGCGCGGTGGCCAGGACATGGCCGAGCGGCGGGCGGCGGACGACCCAGTGGCCGGCGCCGTCGGTGACGCGGTAGGTGAGGTTGGACCGGCCGCCCTGGACCAGCTCGGCGGTCAGCGGGCCCGCGACCAGGCCCGGGCACTCCCGGTCCAGGTGGGCGCGGAGCCGCTCCAGGTCGAGGCCGGGCGGGTTGTCCTTGCTCATCGTGCGCCTCCGTGTGCTGGCCGGTGGAGTGGGACCGTCCACGATCATGCCGACTAGTCGGTATGGCGTCCAGAGGGTGGAGTGAACCGGTTGGGGGCGAGGGGTGTTCCGCGCGTCACACGAGGGGCGCCGACCAGGCGGATAGGGGGAGGTGACGGACCGTGACGACCGCCTCGGGGCGTACCGAGGCCGCCCGGGAAGGCGGACCGCGACCGCCCCGCAAGACGCCTACAGCACGATCGCCGCGCCCAGTCCCACCAGTACCAGCGTGCAGCCCGCCGCCAGCAGTGCCGTACGGGCGTCCATCGTGCGCGGCCGTCCCGTGGTGGCGGGCGCGGCCAGCGTGCGCATCCGGGTGTGCGCCGCGGTGAGGAAGGCCAGCCCGGCGAGGACGAGCAGCGCGACGAGGACGACCTCCGCCCCGGTGGGCTCGCGGGTGAGCAGCACCTGACGCCAGGCCAGTACCACGGCCACCGCGCAGGACAGCGTCGTGCGCCGCCACGCCATCCGGGTCCGCTCGGGCTGCAGCCCCGGGTCCCGGACGGCGGCCGTGCCCTCTTCCGTGCCGGCCATCGTCAGCCTCCCGTACCGGCCGGCATCAGCGCGTCCAGCCCAGCAGCACGACCACCGCGATGGCCACCGCCAGCAGCCCGACGCCCGCGCCCAGCAGCGACGGGAAGCGGGAGGCCGGCAGGTCCTCGCCGCGCCGCATCGCCCGCTCGCAGCGCACCCAGTGGCTGACCGAGCGCACCGCGCACAGCGCGCCGCCCGCGAGCAGCGCCACGGTGAAGACCGTGCGCACCGTCTGGTGCAGCGACGGCAGGAACTGGTCGACGGCGAAGCCGCCGCCGATCAGCGCGAACGCCGTGCGCAGCCAGGCCAGGAACGTGCGCTCGTTGGCGAGCGAGAAGCGGTAGTCGGGGGTGGAGCCCTCGTTGCGGATCCGCGCGGGCGCGAACCACAGGCGCAGGTCGGCGGCGAGCGCCCGCATCCGGTCCGTGAAGATCATGTTTCGCACCTTATCCGGCGGCCGGCCGCCCGGCGGCCTCCCAGTCCCGCAGCCGCCGGAACGCCTCCAGGCCGTCCGGTACCCACTGCCATTCGGGCAGCCGGCGTTCCAGTTCCTCGTCCGTGAGGAACGTGTGCCATGCGACCTCCTCCACCTGCGGGTTCACCGGCAGCGTGCAGCGCACCTCGTAGAGCGCCGACCACCACGTGTGCTCGGGCGCCTCGTAGAGGAACGTGAACAGCGGTACGGGGCGGGGCAGCCCGGAGACGCCGAGCTCCTCCTCCGCCTCGCGCAGCGCCGCCTCGTCGTACGACTCGCCCGCGCCGACCACGCCACCGACCCACATGTCGTAGTGCGAGGGGAAGATGAGCTTCTGTGCGGTGCGGCGGTGCACGAAGATCCGGTCGTCGGCGTCCCGGGCCAGCACGAATACGCTGCGGTGGCGCATCCTCTTCGCGTATGCCTCGCCGCGTGGGGCCTGCCCCACGACCTGATCGTTCTCGTCCACGATGTCGAGGATCTCGTCCGCGCTGAGCGGCTGCTGATCGGTCATGGGGCCATGCAATCAGACGGCCCGTCCCGTCATCCCCAAGAGGTCACTGTCCCATCACGTACTTCACCGTCGGACCGGTCGTCCAGCCGCCGTCCACCGCCAGTTCGGCCCCGGTCACGTAGGACGCCGCGTCGGAGAGCAGGTACACCACCGCGCTCGCGATCTCGTGCGGCTCGCCGACCCGGCCCATCGGGGTGTTGGGGTAGTTGCCCTCGCCCTTCTGGATGCCGACGCCGGCCGTCATCGGGGTGTACGTCATGCCCGGGTGCACGGAGTTGACCCGGATGCGGTCCGTGCCCAGCTCCACCGCCGCGATCTTGGACAACCCGCGCACGCCCCACTTGGACGCGCCGTAGCCGCCGGTCATCGCCAGGCCCATCAGGCCGGCCGCCGAGGAGATGTTGACGATGGAGCCCGCGCCGCGCTGCCGCATCAGGGGGATGGCGGTCTTCATGCCGATGAAGACGCCGGTGAGGTTGACGTCGAGCACCTTCCGGAAGAAGTCGACCGAGAGGGTCTCCAGCGGCTGGCCGGTGGCTATGCCCGCGTTGTTGACCAGCCCGTCGAGGCCGCCGAACTCCGCGACCGCGAAGTCCGCGGCGCGCTGCCAGTCCTCCTCCGACGTCACGTCGTGGGTGCGGAAGCGGGCCCGGTCGCCCAGCGCCGCGGCGGTCGCCTCGCCGTCCTCCGCCAGTACGTCGGTGAGTACGACGTTCGCGCCGGCGTCCACGGCCTGCTTCGCCGCCTCGGCGCCCAGCCCGCGCGCGCCGCCGGTGATCAGAATGGTCTTGCCGGTCAGATCGGTCATCGTGCACTCCTGTGTCGGGGAGCGGGGCGCCCCTGCTCCGGTGCGGGGGCGCGCAGCAGCGCCACCGTGGTCGTGACGAGGTCGGCGAGGAAGACGGGCTCCGTGGTGAGCGCGCGTGCACCGTCGAGGTACTGCCGGGCCCGGTCGGAGAGCGCCGCGCCGATCAGCGTCAGCGCGAGGTCCGTGCGCTCCAGCCGGATCGCCTCGGGCAGCCCGTCGGCCGCGAGGGAGGTCTCGATCCGTTCGATCAGCTGCCAGTAGGCGGTGCCCGCGAGCGTCGGGTGCGGCGTCCGCGTACGGATGCCGCTCTCGTGGCTGAGCTGTGCGGAGATCCGTAGGCAGCGCAGCCCCCGCGGGTCGCCCAGCTGGGTCGCCTCAGCCGTGACCAGCGCCCGGACCAGCTCCTCCAGGGACGGCTCCGGCAGCGCCGTCAGGAGGGGTACGAGCGCCGCTTCCGTACGGGCCAGCCGGCCGGCCATCACCGCGTCCAACAGGCCCGCGCGGGAACCGAAGTGGTACTGCACCGCCGAGGGGTTGCCCTGGCCGGCCAGCCGCACGATGTCGCGGGTCTGGGCGCCGTCGACGCCCTGCGCCGCGAAGATCTCCTCCGCGGCGCGGATCAGCTTCTCCCGGGTCACGGACCCCGACGTCCTCGCCATGGGCCTCATATTAATACTGGCCATTATTAAGCGCCATGCCTGTGGGGCGAGTGCGGCGGGCGTCGCCGGCCTTCTCCGTCTGCCGGACCGTGCCGGCGGCACGCTTTTGATCTTCCGAACGAGCCGCGCAGGTAGGGGCGTTGGCGACGTCCCGGGGCGCCCGGACGGGGGTTGACGGGAACCCCTGGGGCCGCTTTGCTGTCTGTGATCACCCCGTGTCGATCCGTTCATCGAACCTGCACATGTCTGCCCCGCGCGGGGCGCCGGAGGGAAGAGCGCCGTGGAGAGACCCCTGGTATGACTCCACCGCCCCCACCCCCACCTCTGGGGCGCGTCCGCCGCAAGGACCCCGCCGGAGTCCGTCCGGCGCTCGACGACACCGAGCTCGCCGCGGGCCTCGAAGCGCTCGCCCAGGGCCGCTGGACCGCCGCCCGCACCCTCCTCGCCGCGACCGGCACCGACTGGGACCGCCGCGGCCACCGCCTGATCGCGCTCGGTGCCGCCAGGTCCGGTGCCGTCTGGGCCCGTGAGTGGCAGCTCGCCGAGCCCGACAGCCCCGACGCGGCCGCCTTCGTCGCGACCGCCGCGGTCCACCGCGTACTGCACGGCAAGGAGTCCGCCGAGAACGCCCGCGAGAGCTGCCTGACCGCCGCCCGGATGGCCCCCGACGACCCCACGCCCTGGCTCGCCCTGCTGATGCTGGCCCGCGCCACCGGCACCCCCGACGCCCGCGAGTACGCCTTCGACCAGGTGCGCGCCCGCCATCCCGGACACCACCACGCCCACCACCTCATGGCCGCGTGCCTCGCCGAACACCAGCCGGGCGACACCGACGACCCGCTGCACCAGGTCTACGACTTCGCCGCCTGGGCCGCCGAGCAGGCCCCCGCCGACTCCCCGCTGGCCGTCCTGCCCGTCGTCGCCCACGCCGAGCGCTACCGCGT
The DNA here is from genome assembly GCF_040301705.1 of Streptomyces sp. NPDC000151. Classification (NCBI taxonomy): domain Bacteria; kingdom Bacillati; phylum Actinomycetota; class Actinomycetes; order Kitasatosporales; family Streptomycetaceae; genus Streptomyces; species Streptomyces sp. NPDC000151. The sequence continues at coordinate 25,088 of NZ_JBEPFC010000065.1, forward strand.
CCTGGCGGCCGCGGGGCTGGAGCCCGCCGACCCGGCGGCGTCCGGGCACTGGGCCACCCGCCGCGCCCGCCAGGCCATGAAGGCCGCCTTCGACTGGTGGCTGGAGTGGGAGGGCGCCACCGGCCACCCGCGCGCCACCACCGGACACCCGCGCGCCACCGGCCACCCGCGCGGCAAGGTCGACCTGAACTTCCTCGCCCACGCCAAGTACTGCGAAGGGCGGCTCGCCGAGGCGGCCGCCCTCTTCCACCGCATCGGCCCGCACGTCACCGCCGAGCCGTGGGGCTACCCCGACCGCGACCCGGCGCGCGCCTTCCGGGCCGCTCGCGACCTCGCCCTGCGCGCCACCTGATCCCGCCCGCCCCGGAAAGGACCGCCCCGCCATGCCCACCGGTAGTACGCACGAGATCAGCACCTTCAAGGGACAGGAACGCGCCCTGCGCGCCGACCGCATCGGCACGCCCGGCCTCCTGCTGTCCGTACTGGCCGCCAGCGCCCCGCTGATGGCCGTGGCCGGCGTCATGGTGACCACGTACCAGGTCATGGGCATCGTCGGGCAGCCGCTGCTGTTCGTCATCCTCGGCGTGGTGATGGCGCTGTTCAGCGTCGGATACGCCGAGATGAGCCGGCACGTGCACAACGCCGGCGCCTTCTACGCGTACATCGCCAGGGGCCTGGGCGGCACCGCGGGCGCCGGCGCGTCCTTCGTGGCGCTGGCCGCCTACTGCGCCCTCCAGGTCGGCATCTACGGCATCTTCGGCTTCGAATTCGCCGCCCTGCTGGACACGTTCTTCGGCGTCACCGTCGTGTGGTGGGTCCCCGCCGTCCTGGGCGTCCTGCTCACCGGCGCCCTCGGCGCCCTGAAGATCGACCTCAACGCGAAGGTGCTGGGCGTCCTGCTCCTCGTCGAGGTCGCCCTCATCGTGGTCTTCGACCTCGCGTTCGCCGCACAGCCCGGGCCGCAGGGTCTGTCCCTGCACGCCTTCGACCCCGCGACGCTGGGCGGCGCCGGCCTCGGTACGGCCCTGTGCTTCGCCGTCGCCGGCTTCCTCGGCTTCGAACAGGCCCCGGTGTACGCGGAGGAGACCAGCCGGCCGGGGACCGTCGTGGCGCGCGTGATGTTCCTCGCCGTCGGCTTCTCCGCGGTCTTCTTCGCCCTCAGCTCCTGGCTCATCGGCGTCGCCACCGGCCCTGACCACGTCGTCGCCACCGCCGGCAAGGAAGGCCCCGGGCTGATCTTCGCGCTCGCCGAGCCCCGCCTCGGCGGCCTCTTCACCGACGTCCTGCACGTCTTCTTCGTGACCGGCATCTTCGCCTCGATGCTCAGCTTCCACAACGTCGTGGCCCGTTACGCCTTCGCCATGGGCCGCGAGGGCCTGCTGCCCGCAGCGCTCGGCCGCACTTCGAAGGCCAGCGGCGCGCCCGCCCTCGGCTCGTTCCTGCAGACCGTCGTCTCGCTGCTCGTCGTCGTGGCGTTCGCCGTCACCGACCACGCGCCCACGGGCGACCCCACCGCCCCCGTACTGAAGCTCTTCACCTGGGGCGGCAACCTCGGCGCGCTCGGCGTCATCGCCCTGATGGCCACCGCCTGCGCCGCCGTCATCGCCTTCTTCGTACGCCGCGGCGCAGGGCGCGCCCAGGCCGGGCGGCTCGCCGCCGCGGCCCTCGCAGGGCTCGCGCTGCTGGTCGTCCTGGTCTACGCGGTCAAGGACTTCGGTGTCCTGGTCGGCGCCGGAGCGGGCTCCGCGCTGAGCTGGCTGCTGCCCGCGCTCATCGGCCTCGCGGCGGTCGTGGGCCTCGTGTACGGGCGCGTGCTGCGCGCCACCCGCCCCGAGGTGCACGCCAGGATCGGCCTGGGCAACGAGGCGTTCCAACTGGAGAAGGCCGCCGCCGACGGGGTGCCGGGCACGGAGCCGGGCCGCGGCCTCCTCAGCCCTCCAGGGACGCGCTGACGCGGCGGGAGACCTTCATGGCGTAGAGGTCCAGGACGCCGGGCGGCTCGGCGATGCCCGGGCCGCCCGCCCGGATCCACGCGGCGATGTCCGCCAGCGCGTCGTCGTCGTTGACCAGGCCCAGCCACACGGGCCGGCCGCCCGCCGCGCGCCCCTCGGGGGACGGCTGGACCACGACCACGTTCGCCTGGTCGCAGACGTCCAGGCACTCCGAAGCGCGTACCGGGGCAGCGCCGTCCAGGGCCGCGCGCAGCCGCGGGATCTGGCCCGCGTGGTCGACGCCGGGGATCTTGCCCGCGTCACCGCAGCAGCAGCCGCGGCACACCGTGACGCGGCAGGAGGCGGCCTGGGCGGCGGGGCGGCGGGAACGCTTGTTGATCACCCGTCCATCGTACGGGGGTGCCGACGCCGATCCAGAGGCACCACGGGTGTGGCCCTCAACTCACGGTGACCAGGGGGCTTTTGGGGTAGGACCGCTGGCATGACCAACACTGATACGCACACCGGTTCCGGCGCCGTGCCCTCTGGTGCGGCGGCGCACATACCGGGCCCCAAGGGGCTGCCGCTCCTCGGGTCGATGTTCGAACTGCAGCAGGACTCCTTGGGGGCGTTCCTGCGGGCCCGCCGCGACCACGGTGACGTGGTGCGGGTGTCGGCGGGGCCGCCCGGCCTGCGGACGGTCCTGCACGGCGTCTTCTCCGCCGAGGGCGTGCAACAGGTGCTCGCCACGGAGTCGGCGAACTTCCGCAAGGACAACCCGTTCTACGAAGAGGTCCGGGCCGCCTTCGGAAACGGCCTGCTGACCAGCCAGGACGCCGACTATCTGCGGCAGCGGCGGCTGGTGCAGCCGCTCTTCACCAAGCGCAGGGTGGACGGGTACGCCGACGCGATCGCGCAGGAGGCCGGCGCGGTTGTTGAACGATGGGGCGAGGAGACGACCGTCGACCTCGTCGCCGAGATGGGCCGGCTCGCGCTGCGCACGGTGGCGCGCATCCTCTTCGGGGCCGATGTCGAGGCCGCCGTGGAGGTCATCCACCGCTCCTTCCCCGTGATCAACGCCTATGCCCTGAGCCGCGCGTACGCACCGGTGAACGTGCCGCGCGAGTGGCCGACCCCCGGCAACCGCCGCGCGATGGCCGCGATCGCGGAGGTGTACGCGGTCTGCGACCGGATCATCGCCGAGCGCCGCGCGGCCCCCGAAGGGCCGGTCGGCGACGACCTGCTCACCCTTCTCGCGCAGGCCGGCAGCGAGGAGGACGGCAGCCTGGACGCGACCGAGATCCGCGACCAGGTGCTCGTGTTCCTGCTCGCGGGGCACGAGACCACCGCGACGTCCATGGCCTTCACCCTGCACCTGCTCTCGCGCCACCCGGAGGAGCAGGCGCGCGCCCGGCAGGAGGTCGACGAGGTACTGGGTGACCGCGCGCCCACCGCCGCCGACCTGGAGCGGCTGCCGTATCTGACGCGGGTGCTCAAGGAGGGCATGCGGCTGTACCCGGCCGCTCCGGTGGTCGGCCGCCGGGCCGTCGCGGACACGGAGATCGGCGGCTACCGCATCCGGGCCGGCTCGGACGTCGTGGTCGCCCCCTGGGTGACGCACCGCAATCCGGACCTGTGGGAGGACCCGGAGCGCTTCGACCCCGAGCGGTTCACGCCGGAGCGGGTGGCCGCGCGGCACCGGTACGCGTGGTTCCCGTTCGGCGGCGGCCCGCGGGCCTGCATCGGCCAGCACTTCTCGATGCTGGAGTCGGTGCTGGCGCTGGCGACGCTGCTGCGCGGGTACGAGCTGGAGGCGGCGGACGACGCCGAGGTGCCGGTCGCCGCGGGCATCACCCTGCAGGCCAAGGGCCCGGCGCGGGTCCGGCTGCGGCCGCGCGCGTAACGGCCGGGACGGCCGCGGCGGCCGTCGTCCCGCGGTCCCGCCGGGCGCGCCGAAACCGTTCCGCATAAACGCAACGAAAATAGCGTTTGCATTTTGGCCGCGCTCGGCGTAGCGTCTTTCCCGGCCCCATTGCCGTCGATTGGAGAAGGCCGTTGCTCGTCTGAGGTCCTGAGACACCGCGCTGGTCCAGCGCATCGTGACCCGACCTCGGCGTGCCATCGTGCCCACGACGGCCGTCCGGCCGCCCGCGTACACCTCCGTGTACGCGGGATGCGTACGGCAGTTCCGTACGCATCCCCGGCGGCCGGCACCTCTACGGTCCCCCGCTCCAGCGGTGTCTCTCCGTGCTGTTTCCCCTCAGCCCGCACCCGCTCGCCAGGAGACCCGTATGTCAATGTCCCCGCATTCCGCCCCCGCCTCCATCGTCTGCACCGGCCTCGGCTTCGCCTGGCCCGACGGCACGACCGTCCTGGACGACTTCCAGCTCACCATCGGCCCCGGCCGCACGGGCCTCATCGGCCTCAACGGCGCGGGAAAGTCGACCCTGTTGAAGCTCATCGCCGGCGAGCTGACGCCGACCGCCGGCAGCGTGAAGACCGCCGGCGACATCGGCTATCTCCCGCAGAACCTCACCCTGGACACGGCCCTCCCGGTCGACGAGGTACTGGGCATCGCCCGCACCCGCGCGGCGCTGCACGCCATCGAGGGCGGCGACGCGAGCGAGGCCCACTTCACCGCCGTCGGCGACGACTGGGACGTCGAGGAGCGCGCCCGCGCCACCCTCGACCAGCTCGGCCTGCACGGCATCGAGCTGGACCGCACCCTCGGCGAGGTCTCCGGCGGCGAGTCCGTCCTGCTGCGGCTGGCGGCGCTGCTGCTGCGCCGACCGGACGTGCTCCTCCTGGACGAGCCCACCAACAACCTCGACCGCCGGGCCCGCGCCCGGCTGCACGAAGCGGTCGAGCGCTGGTCCGGCGTGCTGGTCGTGGTCAGCCACGACCGGGAGCTGCTGGAGCTGGTCGACCAGATCGCCGACTTCCGGGCCGGCGAGGTGCACTGGTACGGCGGCAACTTCAGCGCGTACGAAGCGGCCCTCGCCGTCGAGCAGGAGGCGGCCGAGCGCATGGTGCGGGTCGCCGAGGCCGACGTGCAGCGCCAGCGCCGCGAGCTGTCCGACGCCCACGTCAAGCTGGCCCGCCGGGTCCGCTACGGCAACAAGATGTCCGCCAACAAGCGCGAGCCGAAGATCATCATGAACGAGCGCAAGCGCCAGGCCCAGGTCTCGGCGGGCAAGCACCGGATCATGCACACCGAGAAGCTCAAGGAGGCCAAGGAGCGGCTCAGCGAAGCGGCCGACGCGGTCCGCGACGACGACGCGATCCGCATCGACCTGCCGTACACCGCCGTGCCGCCGGGCCGCGGCGTGCTCACGCTCCAGGGCCTGACGACCCGCTGCGGCACCCGCGTCGACCTGGAGCTGCGCGGCCCCGAGCGGCTCGCCCTCACCGGGCCCAACGGCTCCGGCAAGACGACGCTGCTCCGCACGGTCACCGGCGAGCTCGCCCCGGAGAGCGGCGAGGCGACGGTCCACGTACCGCACCGCTTCCTGCCCCAGCGCCTGGACGTGCTCGACGACCGGCTGACCGTCGCGGAGAACGTCGCCCGCTTCGCCCCGCAGGCCACCGCCAACCACGTACGGGCCCGGCTGGCCCGCTTCCTCTTCAAGGGAGCCCGCGCCGACCAGCCGGCCGCGACCCTCTCCGGCGGGGAGCGCTTCCGCGCGACCCTCGCCGCCCTCATGCTCGCCGAGCCGGCCCCGCAGCTGCTGCTTCTCGACGAGCCCACCAACAACCTCGACCTGGCGTCCGTGCGCCAGCTGGTCGCCGCCCTCGACGCATACGAAGGAGCCCTGATCGTGGTGAGCCACGACGAACGATTCCTGGCAGAGGCGGGCATCACCCGCACGCTGGACCTGGGCAGCCCGCCCCCGGACGCCACTCCGGAGCCGGGCGCTCCGGAGGCGTAGCGCTCCGGGCGGGTATCGCCCACAGAGGGGGCTCAGAAGTGGTGGAGCAGCTCCGTGAAGGCGGAGAGCCGCAGCACCTTCTCGTCCGCCGGGTCCAGCTCGCTGTGCTCCAGTACCCACGTGTTGTCGTTCGGGATGAACACCGCGTTCATCCCGGCGGCACGCGCGGGGAGGATGTCCGACTTGGGGGAGTTGCCGATCATCCAGGCCGACTCCGGCGTCAGCGCGTACTCCCGCGCCAGATTCCGATAGGTACCGACGTCCTTCTCCGCGACGATGTGCACCCCGCGGAAGTGGTGCGCCAGCGCCGAGTTGTTCACCTTCCGCTGCTGTTCCTCCGCCTCGCCCTTGGTCAGCAGCAGCAACTCGTACCGCCCCGCCAGCTCGGCGAGGGTGGCGGCGACCCCGGGGATCAGCTCCACGGTCTCGCCGTCGAACGACGCCGCCCAGGCCGCGATCCGCGCCAGCTCCTCGGCGGTGGCGTCCCGCCCGTGCAGCTGCGCCAGGCACTCGCCCAGGCTGCGCAGGAACACCTTGCTGCCGTAGCCGTGGACCTCGGCGTTGGCCGCCTCCACGGCGTCCAGGGCCGCCCGCACCCCGTCCCGCCCGAGCCGCAGCCCGACCTCGGGGTGCGTCATCCAGTCCAGGAACTCCTCGATGACCCGCTCGAAGATGACGTTGTTCTCCCAGAGCGTGTCATCCGCGTCAAAGATCAGAACCTTCTCCGTACCACCCAACGCAGTTCCTCCCCGTGCACTACTCGTACGTCTCGTACGTCGTTCGTCCGGCCCGCGCAGAGTAGTGAGCGGCCCCGCCCCGACGCACGGGGTTATCGGCGGGGGCGGCACCCGCCGGTACGCATGGCGAAGGGCCGGCCGAGTATCGACTCGACCGGCCCTCACCACTGTGGTGTCCGAGGGGGGACTTGAACCCCCACGCCCGATAAAGGGCACTAGCACCTCAAGCTAGCGCGTCTGCCATTCCGCCACCCGGACAAGGTGTCTGTCGGGCGGGCCGCCTGGGCCGTTCCGACGTGGAAAACCATAGCAAACATTTGGGGGTGGTCGATCACGCGCTCGGCCGGGGCGTTCCGAGGGCCGGGCCGGCGCGGGCCTGTGACCAGCGTGTGTCGGGAGGATTGCGGCCTTGGGCGCGGGCCGGGGGAGAGGGAGGATGGACCGGACCCCGCCGCGGTGACCGCGCGTACCGGTGCGAGCCGCGGCCGTGAAGCATGAGGAGGCAGCGTGAGCGAGTCGAAGCCGGCACCGGACACGACGAGGCCGGTACCGGCCGTCACCGGCGAGGACGAGGTCGTCGACCTGTGCCGCGATCTGATCCGGATGGACACCAGCAACTACGGCGATCACTCGGGCCCGGGGGAGCGCGTGGCCGCCGAGTACGTTGCGGAGAAGCTCGCCGAGGTCGGGCTGGAGCCGCAGATCTTTGAGTCGCACAAGGGGCGCGCCTCCACCGTGGCCCGGATCCAGGGCGAGGACCCGTCGCGGCCCGCGCTGCTGATCCACGGGCACACGGACGTCGTGCCGGCCAACGCCGTGGACTGGACGCACCACCCGTTCTCCGGCGAGATCGTGGACGGGTGCGTGTGGGGCCGCGGCGCCGTCGACATGAAGGACATGGACGCGATGACGCTGGCGGTCGTGCGCGACCGGCTGCGCTCCGGCCGTAAGCCCCCGCGCGACATCGTGCTGGCGTTCCTCGCGGACGAGGAGGCCGGTGGGGTGTACGGCGCGGGGCACCTCGTCCGGGAGCACCCGGAGCTGTTCGACGGCGTCACGGAGGCGATCAGCGAGGTCGGCGGGTTCTCGTTCACCGTCAACGAGAATCTGCGGCTCTACCTCGTCGAGACGGCCCAGAAGGGCATGGACTGGATGAAGCTGACCGTGGACGGCACGGCCGGCCACGGTTCGATGATCCACAAGGACAACGCGATCACCGAGCTGTCCGAGGCGGTCGCGCGGCTGGGGCGGTACGAGTTCCCGGTGCGGGTGACCAAGACGCTGCGGCACTTCCTCGACGAGCTCTCGGACGCGCTGGGCACCGAGCTCGACCCGGAGAACATGGACGAGACGCTCGCCAAGCTCGGCGGCATCGCCAAGCTCATCGGCGCCTCGCTGCGGAACACCGCCAATCCGACGCAGCTGGGCGCGGGCTACAAGGTCAACGTCATTCCCGGGCAGGCCACCGCGCACGTCGACGGGCGCTTCCTGCCGGGGTACGAGGAGGAGTTCCACGCCGACCTGGACCGGATCCTCGGGCCGCGGGTCAAGCGTGAGGCCATGCACGCGGACAAGGCGCTGGAGACCACCTTCGACGGCGCCCTCGTCGACGCGATGCAGACCGCGCTGCGGGCCGAGGACCCGATCGCGAAGGCCGTGCCGTACATGCTCTCCGCCGGTACGGACGCGAAGCACTTCGACAACCTCGGCATCCGCGGCTTCGGGTTCGCGCCGCTGAAGCTGCCGCCGGAGCTGGACTTCGCGGGCATGTTCCACGGCGTGGACGAGCGGGTGCCGGTGGATGCCCTCAAGTTCGGTACGCGGGTGCTCGACCGGTTCATCGAGCTGAGCTGAGCCGAGCCGAGGACGCCGCGGCGGCCGGAAGCCGGGGTCGCGCGGGGCGGCGCCGTCGACCCCGTGCGTCAACCCGGGTCAGCCTTTCGTGAGCACTTAACTGAAAAGAGTGAATGAAACCATAGGCTCGTAGCTTCAATACGCCTTCCTCGTTACATGGAGTGCGGCCCGAAGTTTGCGGTCGCATTGCCTACAAGGAGGAACAATGATCAAGAAGGTCGTCGCTGCTGCGGCTGCTGCTGGTTCTCTGGTGCTCGCGGGCGCGGGTCTGGCCGTCGCCGACTCGGGCGCGCAGGGCGCTGCCCTCAATTCGCCCGGTGTCCTTTCCGGCAACACCGTTCAGGTGCCGGTGCACGTCCCGGTGAACGCCTGCGGCAACACGGTCTCCGTGATCGGGCTGCTGAACCCCGCCTTCGGCAACACCTGCGTCAACGACTGACGTTGAGCATCACCCCCATGAGGGCGTGATCCCGGTCGGCCCCGCAGCGCGTGCCATGCGCTCCGGGGCCGACGGGCTTTCGGCGGACGGACACCCACGACCGTCCGTCCCGGCGGACGGGAACCCACACTGTCCGCCCTTCGAAAAGCGAAAAGGGGAAGGGACGACCTATGCGTAAGGTCGCGAGGAAAAGCCTGATCACCGTCGTGGCCGCGAGTGGCGCGCTCGCCGTTTCCGGCGGTTACGCGCACGCGGATTCGGGCACGAGCGGCGCGTCCGCTCATTCACCGGGGGTGCTGTCGGGAAACACGGTCCAGGTCCCGGTCCATGTCCCGGTCAATGTCTGCGGAAACACCGTGAATGTGGTCGGCCTGCTCAACCCGGCCGCGGGGAACAGCTGCGGGAACGGCTCCGGCGGCGGAGCCCACGGCGGCCACGGCTCGGGGGAGGGCTCGGGCCCGACTGCCGGAGCGAAGGGCAGTACCCACGACTCCCCGGGCGTCGGCTCGGGAAACAGCGTGCAGGTGTCCGTGGACGTCCCGGTCAACATCTGCGGGAACAGCGTGAATGTCGTGGGCGCGCTCAACCCGGCCACGGGCGCCGACTGCGGGAACGACGCGCCGTCGACGCCGCCGTCCCACCCCGGCGAGCCGAAGCCCCCGGGCGGCCCGGAGTCGCCGGGTGGGCCGGGGGCCCCGGGCGGGCCGCAGTCGCCGGGTGGACCGGGGTCGCCGGGTGGGCCGGGGTCGTCCCAGCCGCCGGGAGACGACACGACACCCCCTTCCCACGAGCCGGGCGGCCCGGGCCCGACGCAGCCGGGCGGCGACGAGGGCTCGACCCCGCACCCGCAGACCCCGCCGCGCTCGCACGAGGAGATCGTCACCACGCCCGCGGCCGACGCCCCGGCCACCGCGCACGAACAGCTGGCGCAGACGGGCGCGGGCCCCGTGGGTGCGCTCCTCCCGGCCGGCGCGGCCCTGCTCGGCGCGGGCGTCCTCGTGTACCGCAAGGCCCGGACGACGGGAGGAACGCGGGGATAGCTACGGGCAGTCCGCTCGGCGGTCCGCCTGGAGGGGGACACGGCCGATCGTGGCTGAACGGCGCGTCGCGCGAGGTGCTGCCGAGGGATGATTATCGGCCGCCAGGCGCGCGGAATAAGCCGTTCTCGGCGGGGCGGCAGGTGGATCCTGCTCGGACCAGGTAATTCCGCGAAGCGGCACAAAACCGGAGGAATGTCTGCGCTTTACGGTGCTGCCCCGCCCTCGGGGTTCCGGGGCGGGGCGCTTTTCACGCCCCGCCCGACCCGGCGGTCGGGGCGTCATCGGACCCGTACGGGCCCGTGTCACCAGGTCGCGCGAATCTGGCGGATGATCCGGCGGCGCAGCCGCACCTTGCGGCTGCCGTCCGGGTTGAGGCGGAGGCGGTCCAACTCCCAGTGTCCGTACTCGGCGTGGTCGGTCAGCAGGCGTGTGGCGGCCTTGCGGGAGACCCCCCGCGGCACATACACATCGCAGAATTCATATTCCGGCATCGCATCTATTGTGCGGGACCGGCCCGGGTACGGATAGCGTCTGCACTATGTCTGATGCTGCGCAGCCCTCCGCTGCCGAGGTACGTGCCGCCGCCGAGGCGGTCAAAGCCGCGCTGGACCGTCACCTCGACGCGGTCGAACGCCGCTCGGGTGAGGACGATGCCGCCGTTTACGCCGCGTTCGACGAGCTGGCCGCGGCGGCCGAGGCGTACGACGAGCTGCTCTACGACACCTACGACGAGGTCACGCCCTTCGAGATCCCCGGCAGCGACGGGCTGCCCGCGTACGCGGGGCCCGAGGAGCCGAGCGCGCTCAGCGTGCTGATCCGCCGGGACTACACCGTCGTGGAGCCGCAGCGGCTGCTGTCGCAGGCGCAGCGCATCGCCGACCTCGACCCCGGCTCGGCCACGGAACCGGGCGCCGCGCAGAGCCCGTCCAGGCCCGGCGGGAACGCGGCGGCCGCGGTGGTCGGCAGCAGCGTGCACGCGGCGCTCGGCGTGCTCTTCGGGGAGTACGAGCCGGACGAGATCGCGTCCCGGCACAAGGAGTTCGGCCTGGAGGAAGGCGACTCCACGCTGTGGGTGGCGGCCGCGGAGGAGCCGCCGGAGCCGGGCGAATGGCTCGCCGCCCCCTTCGAGCAGGCCGACCCGCAGCGCGTCGTCTGCCGCTTCGACGTCAGCTCCGTCTTCGACGAAGAGCTGGACTTCGAGGACGAGCACGACGAGGAAGAGGAGCACGACGAGGACGCCGAGGACGGCCAGGACGACGAGGTCTTGGACGTGGACGTGGACTCGGGAGAGGTTGTGCACGCGGCGGGGGACGAGGACGCGAACGGGGCCCGCCGGGGCAACGGGAGCGGCCGGGGCGGCGCCGCCGCCGACCCCGAGCTGGAGGTCATGGACCGGGAGCGCTGAGGGGCCCACCGGCCCCGGCGGACCGGGCGGACCCGGGCGGACCCGGGCGGACCCGGGCGGGCCCGGGAATCGGAGTGACGGACCGGCGGGCCCCGGAGTCCCGCGGGTGCGGGGCTCCGGGGCCGTGCTCGGTCGGACCCGCGGCGCCGGGGTTACGACGCGTCCGTTTGCCACTGGGCCTGCTGCAGGCTGAGGAGGGTGCGCAGGCGGGTCGTGCGGTCCTTGGCGGGGATTTCGGCGACCGCGCGGGCGAGCGCCTGGTCGGCGCCCTGGACCACGGACAGATGGCGCTCGCCGCGTCCGAAGGCGGTGTAGACCCAGGAGCGGGTCAGCCCCGGGGCCGCGTCGCCCGGCACCACCACGACGGCCGCCGGCCAGCGCATCCCCGCGGCCTGGTGGGCGGTGAGCGCCCAGCCGTGCCGCAGCGCGCCGCCCGCCACCTCGTCGCGGGGCACGACGACGGGGGCGCCGCCGCAGTCCAGGTGCAGTCCGTCCGCGTCCGCTCCGGTGACCTGCCCCGGTACCGTACGGCCGGGAGCCGGGCTGTACGCCACCCGGTCGCCGGGGTCGAAGCCGCCGAACCGGCCCGGGCCGGGGTTGAGCCGCTCCTTGAGCGCGGCGTTGAGCGCGCGGGTGCCCGCGGCGCCGCCGTGCCCCACGGTGATGACCTGGGTCTCCGCCGTCGGTACGCCGATCGCGCGCGGTACTGAATCGGCGACCAGCTGGACCGTACGGTGCACCGCCTCGCCGGCGTCCCGCACCGGAACGATCACGACCTCCTTCTCCGGCGCCTCGACCTGCGTCAGCTCGCCGATGCCGATGCCGGAGACCAGCTCGCCGATGGGTCCGAAGTCAGGGGTACGGGAGGCCACCTGCGGGCAGCAGCGGGCGGCGAGCAGGTCGGCGAAGAGCCGACCGGGGCCGGCGGACCACAGCACACCGGGGTCGCCGCTGAGAACGAGGCGGGTGCCGTCGGCCAGCGACTCGATGAGCAGCGCGGCGGTCTCCAGATCCAGCTGCGGCGCGTCCAGCACGACGAGCAGGTCCAGCGCGAGCGAGCCGTCCGCGTCCCGGCCGGGGCCTTCGCGCCCGGCCAGCAGGCCACCGAGCGTGACGGCGGCGGAGGAGGCGTCGGAGGAGGCGGCGTCGGAGGGCGGAGTGGGGGCGGTTTCGGGGGCCGGTGTGCCGGCGGCGCCGTACTGGCCGGTGGCTTCGGTGGCTTCGGTGGCTTTGGCGGCTTCGGTGACGAGGGCGGCGAACCGGCGGCGGCCGTCCGCGGTGTGGGTGGCGCCGACGGCCCGCAGGCCGAGCGCGCG
>NZ_JBEPFC010000066.1:0-37470 GCF_040301705.1 Streptomyces sp. NPDC000151
CGCGCGGGCGTGCCCACCGTGCCCGTACCGGTCACCGCCGACCAGCCCTTCTGGGCCGCCCGCCTGGCCGCGCTGGGCGCGGCGACCGCCCCCGTACCCTTCAAGGCCCTGGCCGCCCCGGACGCCGAAAACCGGCTGGCGGCCGCCATCGAGAGCGCGGTACGCGACACGGGGATGCGCGACCGTTCCCGGGACGCGGCGGCCCGCATGGCCACGGAGGACGGCGCCGCCCACGTACTGCGGGCGGTCGAGCGGCTCTCCGAAGGCGGCCCGGCACGGACGGCGCTCGGCTAGCTCCCCGCCGCGTCCAGTGTGCGCAGTACCTCCGCCGTGTGGTCGTCGAGCGGGAAGAACAGCTCGATGGCCAGCTCGGAGAGGGTGACGTCGTTGGGGGCGCCGATCACGGCCATCGTGCTGAACAGGGCCAGCTCGCCGTGCGGGGTACGGAAGCGGAGCGGGACGACGGCCTCCAGGGGGCGCGGCTCCGCGGTCCCGTAGGAGGGCGTGGCCGCCGCCTCCGGGGGCCCGTAGGCGCGCGCCTCCTCGTACAGCGCGCGCAGCTCCGGGTCGCCGGTCGCCTCCGCCTGGTGGAGCAGCCGCTCCAGGAAGTGGCCGCGTACTTCGGGGAGGTTGGTGCAGCGCGCCGCGAGCCCTTCGGGGTGCAGCGCCATGCGGGCCACGTTGGCCGGGGGTGCGAGCAGCTCCGGGGGCACGCCGTCCAGGAGGACGCCCATGGCGCGGTTGCCGGTGACGACGTTCCAGCCGCGGTCGACGACCACCGCCGGGTACGGCAGATGGCTGGTCAGCATCATGTCCAGGGCGCCGCGCACCGACCGCAGCCCGTCGTCCTCCAGCGCGCTCTCCCGGTAGGCGGGCGCGTAACCGGCAGCCAGCAGCAGGCCGTTGCGCTCCCGGAGCGGCACGTCGAGGTGGTCGGCGAGGCGCAGCACCATGGCGCGGCTGGGGCGGGCCCGGCCGGTCTCCACGCAGGACAGGTGCCGGGACGAACTCCCGGCACGCAGCGCCAGTTCGAGCTGGCTGAGCCGGCGGCGGCGCCGCCAGTCCCGCAGCAGCGTGCCGACGCGCGGGTGGTCGGCGGGCGGGGACTGCCGGCCGGACGCGCCGTCGGCGTCCGCGAGTTGGGCGGTGGTCATGGCTCGGAGCGTAGCCGGGCCGGTCGCGGCGTCCATGACCTCGGAGGTCATTGCCCGCCCCACCCGCCCCTTGCCACCGTTCGGTGCGTACGGACGGCCCGTACGCACCGCCGTAGGCCCAAGGAGGCCCGCATGACCACCTCGACCTCTCCCCTCGCCGCCCGGGGAAACCGCCCGGCCCGGGACGCGTCCCGGCTGCTGCGCACGGTACTGCGGACCGACAGCGCGAGTACGGCCGCGTTCGCGGTGCTGATGCTGGCCGCGAGCGCGCTGACCGCCACGCCGGTCGGGCTGCCGCGCGGACTGGCGGTGGTGTCCGGGTGCGGGATGGTGTGCGGCGCGGCGGCGTTCTGGCTGCTCGCCCGGCAGCCGGTACTGCCGCGCCGCCTCGTGGCCGGCGCGATCGCGCTGAACGTCGTGTGCGGCGCCGCGTTCGCCGTCCTGGCCTGCACCGACCTCGTCCCGCTGACCGGCTTCGGCCGGCTGTTCCTGGGCGTGGGCGCGGCCGTCGTCGCGGTCTTCGCGGACCTGGAGTACGTGGGCCTGCGCCGTATCAGCTGATACCTGGGCGCGCGCCGCGCGCCAGCCGCAGCGTGAGGATCCGGAACGGCCGCAGCGCCACGGCCACCCGCCCGCCGGCCGTCACGGCGTACGAGGGCGCGTCGGCCAGCGGCCGTTCCAGCAGGTCGGTGGCGTACGCCTCGGCCACCGGGAAGCCCGCCGTCAGCGTGGCCTCCGCCCGCCCGCCGGCCGCTTCGTACAGCCGCACGACCACGTCGCCACCCCGGTCCTCGGCGAGCTTGACCGCCTCGACGACCACCGCGTCGTTGTCCACGCCGACCAGCGGCGCGACCTCCCGCGAGCCGGGCACCGTGCGCTCCGGGAGGTTGATCCAGTGCCCCTCGCGCACCGCGTCCAGCGTCCCCGCACCGGGCGCCAGCGCGTACCGCAGCCGGTGCCGGCCCTGGTCGGTCTCCGGGTCCGGGTAGCGCGGGGCGCGCAGCAGGGAGAGCCGGACGGTCGTGGTCTGGCCGCCGTCGGGCCGCATGTCGCGGGTGACGTCGTGCCCGTACGTGGAGTCGTTGACCAACGCCGCGCCCCAGCCGGGCTCCTCGACCTGGAGCCAGCGGTGCGCGCAGATCTCGAACTTGGCCGCTTCCCACGAGGTGTTGGTGTGGGTGGGCCGGTGGACGTGCCCGAACTGGGTCTCGGCCGCCGACCGGTCGGCCTTCACGTCCAGCGGGAAGGCGGCCTTGAGAAGCTTCTCCCGCTCGTGCCAGTCGACGTCGGCGGTCAGGTCCACGACGGCGGCACCGGCGCGCAGGGTGAGCGTCTGGACGACCGTGGAGCGGCCGAAGGCACGGGTCACCTCGACGGTCGCCGCGTCCGGGCCGTCCGCCGCCAGCCGCAGCTCCGTCACGTCGGTCAGGTCGGTGACGCGGTGCCGGTAGAAGGCGTCGATGTCCCAGGCATCCCAGAAGTTGGGCAGGTCCGGGTGGAGCTGGAGGAGGTTCGCCGCGCGGCCCGGCGCCAGCGCCTCGCGGCGGGCCCGCAGGTCGTACGCGGAGACCAGCAGCCCGCGGCCGTCGATCTCGGTGCGCAGCAGCCCGTTGCTGAGGATCCAGCCGCCGCCGGGGCGCGCGACCGCGGTAACCTCCGCGCCGCGCCCGACCGCCGCACGGGCCGCGCCGCCCGCCGGTACGCCGTGCCGGGCGTGCGGCGCCCCGTTGAAGACGATCTCGTCGCTGCCCGGCCCGGCGAGTGTCCGCTGCGCGCCGTCGACGATGTCGCGCAGCTCGGCGTGGACCCGCGCGTAGGTCTCCCGGGCCTCGCGGTGCACCCAGGCGATCGACGAACCGGGCAGGATGTCGTGGAACTGGTGCAGCAGGACCGTCTTCCACAGCCGCTCCAGTTCTTCGTACGGATACGCGTACTCCGGTACGCGGACCGCGGCGGTCGCCGCCCACAGTTCCGCCTCGCGCAGCAGCGACTCGCTGAAGCGGTTGCCCTGCTTGGTCTTGGCCTGCGAGGTGTACGTGCCGCGGTGCAGCTCCAGGTACAGCTCGCCGACCCACACGGGCGCGGCCGCCGCGTACTCCTCGTGGGCCTGCTCGAAGAAGGCGGCGGGGCGCTCGATCGCGACGCGCGGCGAGCCCTCCAGGTCGCGGCAGCGCGCCGCGCGCGCCAGCATCTCGCGGGTCGCGCCGCCCCCGCCGTCGCCGTGCCCGAAGGGGACGAGGGAGCGGGTGCCGCGGCCCTTCTCGCGGTAGTTGCGTGCCGCGTGCGCCAGTTCGCGGCCGCTCAGGTCGGAGTTGTAGGTGTCCACGGGCGGGAAGTGGGTGAAGACACGGGTGCCGTCGATGCCCTCCCACCAGAAGGTGTGGTGCGGGAAGGCATTGGTCTGGCTCCAGGAGATCTTCTGGGTGAGGAACCACCGCGCGCCGGCCAGCTTCACCAGCTGGGGCATGGCCGCGGTGTACCCGAAGGAGTCCGGCAGCCACACCTCCTCGGTCTCGATCCCGAACTCCTCCAGGAAGAACCGCTTCCCGTAGAGGAACTGCCGGGCCATGGCCTCCCCGCCGACCATGTTGGTGTCCGACTCCACCCACATCCCGCCGACCGGCACGAACTGCCCGGCCGCGATCTTCTCCCGCACCCGCGCGAAGACCTCGGGCCGGTGCTCCTTGATCCAGGCGAGCTGCTGCGCCTGCGACATGGCGAAGACGAACTCCGGGTGGTCGTCCATGAGGGCCGTCATGTTGGCGCAGGTACGGGCGACCTTGCGGACGGTCTCGCGCAGCGGCCACAGCCAGGCGGAGTCGATGTGGGCGTGGCCGACCGCGCTGAGGCGGTGTGCCGAGGCGTGGGCCGGTGCGGCGAGCACGGCGGCCAGCTCGGCGCGGGCGGCCTCGGCCGTACCCGGTACGTCGTCGGTGTCCAGGGCGTCCAAGGCGCGTTCGAGGGCGCGCAGGATCTCGTGGCGGCGCGCGTCGTCCGCCGGGAGCTGCTCCATCAGCCCGCCGAGCACCTCCAGGTCCTGGATCAGCTCCCACACGACGGGCTCGAAGACGGCCAGGTCCAGGCGGTTCAGGCGGTAGAGCGGCGCGTCACCGGAGGTGAGCCGGTCGCCCTCGTACGTCGGCCGCTGGACGTTGAGTACCGGATTGGCGGCGGCCTCGACGTACAGCTCGACCTCCTCGCCGCCCGCCATCCGGTCGCCGATCCGCACCCAGTCGTTGCGCGGATTGAGCGCCTTCACCGCCTCGCCGCCGGCCCGGTAGACCAGGCCCTCGCTCTGGAAACCGGGCATCATCCGGTCGAATCCCAGGTCCAGTACGGCCTCCACGGTCCGGCCCGCCCACTCCCGCGGCACCTGTCCGGTGACCTTGAACCAGTTGGTGCCCCAGGCCGGGCCCCACGCCTCGCCCGCCGCCGCCGGCGCGTACGGCGCTGCCAGCCCCTCGGCCACCGGCACCGGCTCGCCCGGCGCGTCCCAGCGGCCCACGGTGAGCGGCACGGACGCGCTGTACAGGGCGGGCCTGACGCGTTCGTCCAGGACGCGGCGGAGGCGGTGTTCCACGATGCTGCGGTCGTCGTGCATGCGGCTGCTCCGGTGGGTGCGTGGGGAGACCCGGCGAGTACGGCCCTGCCTTCACAGCCTGCCCGGTGGGGGCGCTGAGCCATGCACGGCGCGCCCGCCGTGCATGGTTGCGCGCCCGCCGTACCGAGTGGTCCACGCCATTGACCCGGGCGGCGGGTTTCCGCATTGCGACGGCCCGTCGGACGCGGTGGGGTCGCCCCTATGACAGCGTTCAAGGATCTGACACTGCGTCGCACAGTCCCGGTCGCCGTCGCCGCCTCGGCCCTGGCCCTGACGGCCCCTCATGACGCGACCGCCGTCGACGCGGCAGGCACCTATGCCCGCCCGATCACCGCTCCGTACCACGTGACGGCGCGGTACGGCGTGCCCGGCGACTGGGCCGCCGGGCACCATCCAGGGGTGGACTTCGCCGTGCCGACCGGCACGCGCGTCCGCTCGGTGGGCTCCGGCACGGTGGTACTGGCCCGCCGCTCCGGCGCCTACGGAAAGGCGGTGACCGTTCGCATGCGTGACGGTCACTACATCGTGTACGGCCACCTCTCCCGCATCGCCGTCAAGAAGGGCCGCCATGTGGGCCCCCGCACCCGGCTCGGCTCCAGCGGCTCGACCGGGCGCTCCAGCGGCCCGCACCTGCACTTCGAGGTGCGCGACGCACGCGGTTACGGCAACGACGTCAACCCCATGCGCTACCTGTCCCGGCACGGCGTGCACATGAGGTGAGACCGGGCAGCCCGCCCGCTCGCGCCCGCTTCTTCGCGTCCGTCTCCGCTGCCGCCCGGCCTCGCTCGGTGCGGACAGGACACCGCGGAGAAACGGGTGTTGAGCGCGGTCCGGGCGGGACCTCCGGGTTGGCCGATCTGCGCCCGGGTATCCGACACCCCCGTACGAGGAGGGATACATCGAACGCGGGCCCGGGCGCCACGGCATCTCCCACGCCTTTTTACGTTTATCTCCGCGACCCCGACGGCCAGCGGGTGGAGATATATACCTCCGACTATTACACCGGGGGCCCCGATCACGAGACGCACCGCCGGCACGTCCACGACGACCGGCGGCGCGAATTCCGGGGCAATGCCGCTGCGCCCGGTGACCGGCGCGCTGCTGGACGAGTCGGCGGTCCAGGTGGGGCCGGCGGACCGGTCCGACCCGCCCGCCGCGTCCTCGGCCGGCGGCCCGTCGGCCACGGTCGCGTCCGCTCAGCATATTTACCCAAGGGCCTTCTATTGCAGAAAAACATGAACCGGTCGGCATTCCCGACGGCCGTAAAATCAAACTCGAATTACCTGGATGCCACGTTTCTTTGCGGCTTTTTCTTCGTTGACGGAGTATGCCTGAGACAACCATTCCGCGAATGCGGCAACTCGGTGGCTGGCACCTGAGTTCGGCAGTCGCCGCCGGCCGCCCGGACGTACACCTGGAGCGTGCCGGGCAGCGCGTACGGCTGGAGCACACCGGCGACCTGCTGGAGGTGCTGCTGTCGGCGCTCGACGGCATCGAGGCCACCCTGGGACCGCGGGACCGCGCGGAGCGCCCGCCGCGCATCAGACGGTAGGCGCCACTGCCGGTTCCGGCCGCCCCGCGGCTCGCACCGGCCTCCCGCCCCGGTCCCGGTCCCATCGATCCCACGAGAGCCGACGTGTACGACACTCCCCAGGCCCCCTACCCGACCGGTCCCGCGCACCCGGGAGGCGCCGGCCATCCGGACGGCCCCGGATACCCGGGCGGCAGTACCGGATACCCGGACGGCTCCGGGCGGCACCGGCTGCCGCGCCAGACCGCCGACGGGCTCGACACCGCCCCCAGCCTCGCCGGCATGCCGCTCTTCCGCGACGACATGATGCTCGGCCACGACGACATGGCGCTCGGCACCACGTCGGACGGCTGGGACGCCGCCGTGGTGGAGGAGCTGGAGGGGGAGCTGGCGCAGCTCCTGGAGACGGCTGAGCAGCCCGTGGTGGCGCCGCAGCCCACCCCGACCCCGGCCGTGCCGCCCACCCGGCACCGCAAGACCTCGTTCCTCCGCAGCCACGTCGCCACCTGGACCTGGCAGCGCGTACTGAGCCTGGTGTCGGTGACGCTGACGGCCCTGATCGTCATCGCGGTGAGCATCCTGGGCGCCCTCGCGACCTACCCCTCGCTCCGCGCCCTGGCCGGCGGCGTCGCGCCGCGCCACATCGCCGACCTGTGGCCGCTGCTGATCTACGGCCCCTGGATCGCCGCCACGCTGTCCATCCTGCGGGCGCGCGCCTACCGCCGCCGTACCGCGCAGTCCTGGCTCGTCGTCATCTTCTTCGCGGCCGTCGCCATGCTGCTGTGCATCGCCCACACCCCGGCCACCCCGGCCGGCATCACCGTGGCCGGACTGCCGCCGGTGACCGTCCTCCTCTGCTTCCACCAGCTCGTCCGCCAGCTGGACCTCTCCCCCGCACCCCAGGTCGTCGCCCGCCACGCCCAGAACACCAAGGGCGGCAGCCACCGCCAGCGCGTGGGGTCCTGAGCGGCACCCCCGCCCCGGCCGCGGAGCGCACCACTCGATACGAATACGAAAGAACCCCTGCCGGAGTTCCCGGCAGGGGTTCTGATGTCTGTGGACCTGAGGGGATTCGAACCCCTGACCCCCTCGTTGCGAACGAGGTGCGCTACCAGCTGCGCCACAGGCCCTTGCGACGAGTGAAACTCTAGCATCCTTGCGGCCGTGCTCGGAAATCGCTTCCGGCGCTGGTCAGGAGTGGCGGGTCACTCGTTCGCGGCGCGCGGGCGGTCCAGTCCCTCGTCGGCCGGAGCGGCGAACTGGTCGAAGAGCGGAGTACGGCCGCGGCGGCCGCCGGCGGGGCGGTCCCGGCCCGGCGCCGGACGGGGATCCGCGTCCGCGGCACCGGTGCCCGCGACCGGACCGGAGCCGTCGGCGGGCGCCCCCGCACCGCCCGCCGTACCGGACCGGGCGGAGCTCCAGGCGTCGTCGGCGGTCAGGTCGACATGGCCGTTGGCGCGCGGCGCCACGGGGGCGGTGACGTACGTCGGCAGCGGCACCGGGACCGGCTCCCAGCCGTCCCCGTCGCGACGGCCCCGGGGGCGCTGCGGGTCTGCCGACTCCGTATGCCCGGCCTGCTCGACAAGAGGGCGGCGGCCCGCGCTCGGCGCGGGCTCGGGGCGCACCGGCTCAGGCGCGGGGCCGGCCGGTTCGGCGGGGGTCTCCTCGGCGGGCGCCTGGTGGCCCGCCTGCGGAGGGCGGGCGCGGCGCCCCTCCCGGAGCCGCTGGGCCGCGACCTCGGCCCCCCGCTGGTCCATCGTGAAGGCGAACCGGCGGCGCTCCTGGAGGCGGAGGTACACGATGTACGCGCTCAGCAGGGCGGCGGGGACGCCGGGGGCCCACAGGAAGGTGACGCCGCCCACCCCGGCGACGACCGCGCCGATGGAGAAGACGAGGAAGAGGACCGTGATCGTGCGGCGGCGTCGCGCGAGGACCCGGGCCCGCTTCGTGCGCTCGGCGGACGAGGGACGCGGAGGCGCGGCGGCGTGCGAGGGAACCGGGCCGTGCGGCTGGACGGCCGTGGGCGCGGCCTCGCGCTCCTCGGGGGCGCGGGCGTCCGCCGCGGACGTGCCGGGCGGGCGGTCCTCGTCCGCGGGCGTGCCTGCTGACCGGACGCCGGCCGCGTCGGCCGGTGCGTCCGGGTCCCGTTCCCCGCTCGCATCGTCGGCCGAGCGCCCTTCCTGCCCCTTGGCGTAACGGCGTTCCATCGCCGCCCGCCCCGACAGGAGCCGGATGGCGGTACTGAAACGCTCCGTAGGACGGGCCTCATTGAGTTCGTCCTGCCTACGGAGCCACATCGGCACCAAGTAGGCGGCCCAGGCCCCGACGATGACTGCGTAGATGAGGCCGCTGCTGCTCACGCCTCACACGGTAGAGGGGTTTGAGCGGGGCCATCCGCCAATTGAGCCGGTGTGTCGCACGATCTGGCTGATATCTCGAACTTTTTTTGTGATTGTTGCGATCAACGCACTGTTGAATGTGTCGAATTGATGGATTAATTCGAACAGATTTTTTATTTGTGGGATGTCCCTGGGGTGCCCGGCTTCTCGCGGTGCCACCGGGCGAGCAGCCCGCCCGGCACCTCCTCCGCCGTCAGCGCGAAAACCAGGTGGTCACGCCAGGCCCCGTCGATGTGCAGATAGCGCGGCCGCAGCCCCTCCTCGCGAAAACCGAGCTTTTCCACCACCCGGCGGCTGGGCACGTTCTCCGGGCGAATGCACACCTCGATGCGGTGCAGGCCGACCGTACGGAAGCAGTGGTCCACCGCGAGCGCGACCGCGGTGGGCATGACACCGCGCCCCGCGACGGCCTGGTCGACCCAATAGCCGATATGGCCCGAACACATCGATCCCCAGGTGATCCCGGCGACCGTCAGCTGCCCGGCCAGCCGGCCCTGGTGCTCGACGACGAAGGGCAGCATCCGGCCCGCGTGCGCCTCCGCCCGCAGGTGCCGCACCATCTGACGGTAGGTCGGCCGCTGGACCGGCGGCGCACCGGGCGGCGCGGGCGGGATGGTGGCCTCCCACGGGCGCAGCCAGTCGCGGTTGCGCCGGTTGACCTCGCGCCAGGCCCGCTGGTCGCGCAGCCTTATCGGGCGGAGGGCCGTGTCGCCGTCCGCCAGCTCCACCGGCCAGGGCGCGTTCAGTGCGTACTCCCGGCCGGTCTGGGGTGGTCGCCGCCGCGGAGCTGGTCGACGGCGTGGACGAGCAGGCGTTCCAGTACGGCGAGGCCGTCGCGGACGCCCCCTGTGGAGCCGGGCAGGTTCACGACGAGGGTGCGGCCCGCGACGCCCGCCAGGCCCCGCGAGAGCGCCGCCGTGGGCACCTTGGCCAGGCCCTCGGCCCGGATCGCCTCGGGGATGCCGGGCACTTCGTAGTCCAGCACCCGGCGGGTCGCCTCCGGGGTGGCGTCGGTGGGCGAGATGCCCGTACCGCCGGTGGTGACCACCGCGTCGAAGCCGCCGGCCACCGCGTCGCGCAGCGCGGCCTCCACGGGGTCACCGTCCGGGACCACCCGCGGGCCCTCGACCTCGAAGCCGAGCGCGGTGAGCGCCTCGGCGATCAGCGGGCCGCCCTTGTCGGCGTAGACCCCGGCGGCGGCCCTGTTGGACGCCGTCACGACCATGGCCCGGTACGGGCGCGAGGGGGCGGCCGGGGTGGAGTGCGCGCTCATGCGCCCGCCTCCGCGTCGCCCTCGCGCACCCAGTCGCCCGACTTGCCGCCGCTCTTCGCCTCCACCCGTACGTCGGTGATGACCGCGCCCTTGTCGACGGCCTTGACCATGTCGATCACGGTGAGCGCGGCGACGGTGACCGCGGTGAGCGCCTCCATCTCCACGCCCGTACGGTCGGTGGTCTTCACCGTCGCCAGGATCTCCACGGCGTCGTCCGCCACCGACAGCTCCACCTTCACGCCGGAGACGGCCAGCGGATGGCACAGCGGGATCAGGTCGGGGGTGCGCTTGGCGCCCATGATGCCGGCGATGCGGGCGGTGGCCAGGGCGTCGCCCTTGGGAACGCCCTCGCCGCGCAGCAGCTCGATCACCCGCGGCGCTACCAGGACCCGGCCACTGGCGCGGGCCGTGCGCGCGGTGACGTCCTTCTCGGATACGTCGACCATACGGGCCGCGCCCGCCGCGTCGATGTGGGTGAGGTGTTGCTGGCCGCTGCTCATCGTTCTCCTGGTCCGGACCGTGCCGCGCCTGTGCGACGACACCGTACCCGCAGCGGAGGACCGTCACCCGGCCAGCCGGGCGCTACGGGAGAAGCGGGCCACCCGGGGGCGGCAGCGCGCCACCCGGGCCGGCCGCCCCCGGAGGAGCGGCTATCCGAGGAGGACCACGTCCACCTCGTCCCCCGCGGCGACCTCCGTGACGTCCTCGGGCACCGCGATCAGGCAGTTGGCGTGCGCGAGCGCCTTGACCAGGTGCGAGCCCGCGCCGCCCACCGGGGTGACCGTGCCGGACACCGGGTCGTGGCGGCCGCGCAGGAACTGCCGCTTGCCCCGGGGCGAGGAGGCGATGTCCTCGGTGCAGCGGGCCCGCTCGGTGTACCGGTGCACGTCCTGCAGGCCCATCAGGGCGCGGATGGCCGGGCGGACGAACAGCTCGAAGGACACGTAGGAGCTCACCGGATTGCCGGGCAGCGCCAGCAGCGGGGTGCGGTCCGGACCGATGAGCCCGAAGCCCTGCGGCTTGCCCGGCTGCATGGCGAGGCGCCGGAACTCCACGCTGCCCTCCTCGCCGGAGAAGTCCGCCAGCGTCTCCTTGACCACGTCGTACGCGCCGACGCTGACGCCGCCGCTGGTGACGACGATGTCGGCGCGGATGAGCTGGTCCTCGATGGCGGCGCGCAGCGTGTCGGCGTCGTCGGCGACCGCGCCGACCCGGTAGGCGAGCGCGCCGGCGTCGCGGGCGGCGGCGGTCAGCGCGAAGCTGTTCGAATCGTGGATCTGGCCGGGACCCAGCGGCTCGCCGGGCTGGACCAGCTCGCTGCCCGTGCCCATGACCACGACGCGGGGGCGCGGCCGCACCTTGACGGTCGCGCGTCCGATGGCGGCGAGCAGGGCGATCTGCGGCGGCCCGATGACGGTGCCGGCGGCCAGCGCGGGCTCACCGGCGGAGACGTCGCTGCCCCGGGCCCGTACGTAGGCGCGCGCCTCCACGGGGCGGTGCACCCGGACCTCGCCGCTCGCACCGGCCGGGTCGGTGCTGCGGGCGCGCATCGTGGTGGCGGGGCCGCCTCCGGTGCCGCCGTCGGTCCACTCCACGGGGACGACGGCCTCGGCACCCGGGGGCAGCGGGGCGCCCGTCATGATGCGGGCGGCCTCGCCGGGCCCGACAGGGGGCAGGTCGCCGCTGCCTGCCGCCACGTCACCGACGACGGTGAGGGTGGCGGGGTACTCCTCGGTGGCCCCCGCCACGTCGGCGACGCGGACGGCATAGCCGTCCATCGAGCTGTTGTCGAAGGGGGGCAGCGCGACCGGCACCGTGACGTCCTCGACCAGGACGCACCCCTGGGCGTCCAGCAACTGGAGCTCGATCGGCTCCAGCGGACGGATCTTGGACAGGACGTCCTGGATGTGGTCGGCCACCGACCAGACGCGGTCGGGGTGGCTGGTCCGGTCGGTGGTGGCGCTCAAAGCCCTACATCTCCTCGGTGACGTAACTGCGCAGCCAGGTCCTGAAGTCGGGGCCCAGGTCCTCACGTTCGCATGCCAGTCTGACAATGGCACGCAGGTAGTCGCCACGGTCTCCGGTGTCATAGCGGCGGCCCTTGAAGACGACGCCGTGCACGGGGCCGCCCAGCGAGGGGTCGGCGGCCAGCGCCTGCAGGGCGTCGGTGAGCTGGATCTCGTTGCCGCGGCCCGGCTCGGTCTTGCGCAGCACCTCGAAGACGGCCGGATCGAGCACGTACCGGCCGATGATGGCGAGGTTGCTGGGCGCGTCGGCCGGGTCGGGCTTCTCGACCAGGTCGGAGACGGTCACGACGTCGTCGTCGCCGGTAGGGGCCGCGGCCGCGCATCCGTAGAGGCCGATCTGGGCGGGGTCGACCTCCATGAGGGCGATGACCGAACCGCCGTACTCCTCCTGGACCTGCACCATGCGCTGCAGCAGCGGGTCCCGGGGGTCGATCAGGTCGTCGCCCAGGAGGACGGCGAAGGGCTGGTCGCCCACGTGGGGCTCGGCGCACAGGACTGCGTGGCCCAGACCGCGCGGGTCGCCCTGCCGTACGTAGTGCATCGTCGCGAGGTCGCTGGACTCCTGCACCCGGGCGAGCCGGGACTGGTCGCCCTTGCGGCTGAGCGCCTCTTCGAGTTCGTAGTTGCGGTCGAAGTGGTCTTCCAGCGGGCGCTTGTTGCGGCCGGTGACCATCAGGACGTCGGAGAGCCCGGCGGTGACGGCTTCCTCCACCACGTACTGGATGGCCGGCTTGTCGACGACCGGCAGCATTTCCTTCGGGGTCGCCTTGGTGGCGGGCAGGAAGCGGGTGCCGAGGCCGGCCGCCGGGATGACAGCCTTACGGATCCGAGTACGCGATTCAGTCATGCGCCACACGATAACCGGAGCTTTGTGACAGTTCATGATTGTCCGGTGAAAAGCGCATGAGAGTGGAGCAAGGGCGCACAGTGACCACGAACGACGCTAGGAAACGCGGGTTGCGGCGAGACCTCATCGAGATGAGGAACTCGTTGCCTCTAAGTGACGTATCCGCGGCCGGATCGGTTCTGTCCGAGCGGGCGCTGCAGCTCAGGGAGTTGGCACAGGCCCGGACGGTCGCCGCTTACGTGTCCATCGGCCGGGAGCCGTCCACCCGCGCGCTGCTGGACCGGCTGCGGGAGGCGGGCGTGCGCGTACTGCTGCCGGTCCTGCTGCCGGACAACGATCTGGACTGGGCGGCGTACGAGGGCCCTGAGCGGCTCGTGAAGGCCGGACGGGGGCTGCTGGAGCCCGCGGGGCCCCGGCTCGGCCCCGAGGCCGTCACGGGCGCGGGAGCGGTGTTCCTGCCGGGTCTGGCGGTGGACCGGCGGGGCCTGCGGCTCGGTCGCGGGGGCGGCAGTTACGACCGGGTGCTGGCGCGGCTGGAACGCGCCGGTGCCACGCCCGCGCTGGTGGTGCTGCTGTACGACGGCGAGGTCCTGGAGGAGGTGCCGGCCGATCCGCACGACCGGCCGGTGCAGGCGGCGGTGACACCGTCGGGCGTGCACCGGTTCTGAAAACGCGATTGCCGGGGCGGACGGGCCACCCCGGCAATCACTGGAACCACCGCGTCACGGCGACAGCGTCAGCGTGTCCTTCGTCGCGGCCTTGACGGCCTTCTCCGAGAAGGCCCACGGCAGCAGTTCGCCCTTGACCCACTTGCCGGTCTGGTCGTCGTAGTGCGCGTTGTACGCGTGCCCCGAGGCGCCGGTGAGGTTGATCCAGCGCGACTTGTCGAGGTCCGCGAGGTTGACGACCATCCGCATCGAGGGCACCCAGACGACCTGGTAGCCGCCGGCCGCGTTCCAGCCGGTGGCGTCCACGGCCGCCTCGCCGCCGCCGAGGTTCCACGGGCCGCGGTTGAACAGGCCCTGCAGCATGCCGGGTCCGTCCGTGCCGAGCGTCTGGTTCTTCAGCGTCAGCTGGTGCAGGCGGCCCCAGCTCCAGGTGTTGATGTTCTTGCCGAGCTTGGCGGTCAGCTCGTAACGCGCGTCCTTCATGGCGTGCGCGAGGAGCTGGTCGCGGTTCTTGTCACCGGGGCGGCCCGGCTTGTCCTCGGTCTTCCACCAGTCGTTGCCGGGGTCGTCGAGCATCTTCCGCACGACCTCGTACCAGCGGTCGCCGCCATCGGGCTGGGCGGAGTCCTTGGCGCGCTCGCCGCATTCGCGCACCCACTTCTGCAGGTCGTCGGCCGGCCCGGTCTCGTCGGCCGGGTGGACCGTCAGGCACTGGCCGTCGACGCGCAGCTCCTTGGGCATCTTGTCGCCGAAGGCGAGCTCAAGGGTGTTGCGCCAGACCGCGTTGAAGTAGGCGGCGGCCGCCGAGTCGGACTCCTGGGTGTAGTTCCAGCCCTCCAGGAGCTGCTGGGCCTCGCGGACGTACGGGTCCTTGACGTCGAGCTTCAGCAGGTACGGCGTGAGCAGTTCGGCGATCTCGCTGCTGTTGTCCAGCTGCATCGTCTGCATGTCGTGCATGGAGACCTTGCCGCCGTCCTTGATCTTGGACTGGATCAGGTCGTTGATCCGCTGGCTGCGCGCTCCGTAGCCCCAGTCCCGGGTGATCAGGTACGGGTACTTGTCCTGGTCGATCACGGCCTGGTTGGCGGTCACGATGTAGCCGCTCTTGGGGTTGAGCTCCCAGGGCAGCGCGGACTGCGGGATGTAGCCGGTCCACCGGTACGCCGGGTCCCAGCCCGGTGCGGGCAGCGAGCCGTCTCCCTTGCCGCGTACGGGGATGCGGCCGGGCGCCTGGTAACCGATGTTGCCCTTGGTGTCGGCGTAGATGAGGTTCTGCGACGGCACCTCGAAGTTGTGCGCCGCCTTGCGGAACTCGTCCCAGCCAGAGGCCCGGCCCAGCTCGAACACGGCATCCATGGAGCGGCCGGGCGAGAGCGCGGTCCACTTCAGGGAGATGGCGTAGCCGTCGCCGCGGTCGGGCGCGGAGTTGCCCACGGGGGCGTCCTTGCCGACCTTGGTCAGTTCGCTGTCGCGGTCGGAGACCACGGGCCCGTTGTTGGTGGACCGTACGGTGATTCTGCGGCTGGAGCCGCCGGCGACCTTGATGGTCTCCTTGCGGGTCGTGAAGGGCACCTCACGGCCGTCGTACAGATAGCCGTTCTCGCCGACCTTCTCCAGGTACAGGTCGGAGACGTCGGCCCCGAGGTTGGTCATGCCCCAGGAGATGTCCTGGTTGTGGCCGATCACCACGCCCGGCATCCCGGAGAAGGTGAAGCCGGAGACGTTGTAGTTGCACTGCGGACTCTTCGTACGGCAGTGCAGGCCCATCTGGTACCAGAGCGAGGGCATCTGCGGCGCCAGGTGCGGGTCGTTGGCCAGCAGCGGCTTACCGGTGGTGGTGTGCTTGCCGGAGACGACCCAGGAGTTGGAGCCGATGCCGTTGCCGTTCGGGCCGAGCAGCGCGGGCACTTCGTCGAGGGTGTTCGAGAGCGACGAGAGCTGGCTCTGAAGGGACTGGGCCGCGCCGGCCGCGCTCCCGGACTGCGTGCCGCTCGCGGTGGCCTTGGGGTCGAACTCCTTGGTCGCCGGGTCGACGGCGCCGCCCTGCACGACCGGCTTGTTGCGGTCGTACGGGTAGGACGGGTAGAGCTCGGCGATCTGCTTCTGGGAGAAGCGGCTGGTCATCAGGGACCGGTCGATCTCGTCCTGCATGTTGCCGCGCAGGTCCCAGGCCATGGCCTTGAGCCAGGCCACGGAGTCGGCCGGCTTCCACTTGCCCGGCTTGTAGTCGTTCTGAAGGCCGAGCGCCGCGTACTCCAGGGACAGCGCCGAGTCCTCGTGGTCCCCGAGGTAGGCGTTGACGCCGGCCGAGTAGGCGTCGAGGTACTTCTTCGTGCTGGCCGACAGCTTGGTGTCGTACTCCTTCTGCGCGGTGTCGTGCCACCCGAGGGTGCGCAGGAAGGAGTCGGTCTTCACCTGACTCTTGCCGAACATCTCCGAGAGCCGCCCGGCCGTCATGTGGCGGCGGACGTCCATCTCCCAGAAGCGGTCCTGCGCCTGGACGTAGCCCTGGGCGCGGAAGAGGTCTTCGTCGGTGTCGGCGTAGATCTGCGGGATGCCGTTGCCGTCCCGCATGACGTCCACGGGGCTGGACAGGCCGGGCATCTTCAGAGACCCGGTGGTCTCCGGGTAAGAGGCGCGGACGGTGCTGACGCCCCAGAACGTCCCGTAGCCGACGCCCGCCACGAGCAGAAGCACGACCAAGATGACGACGAGGCGGGCGCGCCGCCCCTTTTTCTTCGGAGCGGGGCCGGACTTGTTGGCGGGCATCTCTGTCCTTCGAGGGGCAGGGTGGGAGTGCTGGAGCAACCATAGGCGCACCGGTTCGGCGACCCCTACGCGGAGTCACCACCAACGCGTCCGATATTCAAGCAATGGTAAATTGTTAGGGTCAGTAACTAGATACGGTAAGTAAAATCCGGGGAGCGCTCGCCCGGAAAGTCACGTGGAAGGACCCGGCCCCTGACTGTCGACCGCCTCAACGAACTCCTGCTGGTCTGCTCTTTCGTACTGCTCATCGCCGTGGCGGCCGTACGGATCTCCTCGCGCAGCGGGCTCCCCAGCCTGCTCGTCTACTTGGGGATCGGCGTCGCCATAGGGTCCGACGGCATCGGCGTCGTCTTCGACAACGCCGAACTGACCCAGATCCTCGGCTACGCCGCGCTCGTGGTGATCCTCGCCGAAGGCGGCCTCGGTACGAAGTGGAAAGAGGTCAGACCGGCGCTCCCCCAGGCCGCGTTGCTCTCCACCCTCGGCGTCGCGGTGAGCGTGGGGGTCACCGCGGCCGGCGCGCACTATCTGGTCGGGCTGGACTGGCGGCAGGCGCTCCTCATCGGCGCGGTGGTCTCCTCCACCGACGCGGCGGCGGTCTTCTCGGTGCTGCGCAGCGTCCCGCTGCCGGCCCGCCTCACGGGCGTCCTGGAGGCCGAATCGGGCTTCAACGACGCCCCGGTGGTCATCCTCGTCGTCGCCTTCTCGACCGCGGGCCCGGTCGAGCACTGGTACGTCCTCATCGGCGAGATCGCCCTGGAGCTGGCCATCGGCGCCGCGATCGGCGTGACGATCGGCTGGCTCGGCGCGTACGGCATGCGGCACGTGGCCCTCCCGGCCTCCGGCCTGTACCCGATCGCCGTCATGGCCATCGCGGTCTCCGCGTACGCCGCGGGCGCCCTCGCGCACGGCTCCGGCTTCCTCGCGGTCTACCTGGCGTCGATGGTCCTCGGGAACTCCAAGCTGCCGCACTCGGCGGCCACCC
Organism: Streptomyces sp. NPDC000151; assembly: GCF_040301705.1. Taxonomy (NCBI): domain Bacteria; kingdom Bacillati; phylum Actinomycetota; class Actinomycetes; order Kitasatosporales; family Streptomycetaceae; genus Streptomyces; species Streptomyces sp. NPDC000151. Next base: position 17,255 of record NZ_JBEPFC010000066.1, read on the forward strand.
GCGGCTTCGCCGAGGGCCTGGGCTGGCTCGGCCAGATCGGCATGTTCATCCTGCTCGGCCTGCTCGTCACGCCGCACAACCTCGGCGACGACATCCTGCCCGCGATCGTCATCGGCCTGATACTCACGCTGATCGCCCGCCCGATGTCCGTCCTGCTCACCCTGCGGCCGTTCCGTATGCCGTGGCGCGAGCAGACGCTGCTCTCCTGGGCGGGGCTGCGCGGCGCCGTGCCCATCGTGCTGGCGACGATCCCCATGGTCGGCAAGGTCCCGGGGAGCGAGCGCGTCTTCAACATCGTGTTCGTCCTCGTGGTCGTCTACACCCTCGTGCAGGGCCCGACCCTGCCCTGGCTCGCCCGGCGGCTGCGGATCGGCGACAACGAGGAGGCGGCCGACCTCGGCATCGAGTCCGCCCCTCTGGAGCGCCTGCGCGGCCACCTCCTGTCGACCGCGATCGGGCCGAAGTCGCGGATGCACGGCGTGGAGATCGCCGAGCTGCGGCTGCCGGCCGGCGCCGCGGTCACCCTGGTCGTCCGGGACGGCACAAGCTTCGTACCGTCCCCCACGACCGTCCTGCGGCGCGGGGACGAGCTCCTGGTCGTGGCCACCGATCCGGTGCGGGACGCGGCCGAGCGGCGCCTCCAGGCGGTCTCCCAGGGCGGCAAGCTGGCCGGCTGGCTGGGCACGGGCGGGGCGTCGGCGCCCCGGCGGTGACCGGACGGTCGACGCCCCGCCGATCACAGGTGTGGGACAGATCTCACCGGCCGGATCGCAGGCCAAGGTGCCCCTTCGCCTGTAGCATTGAAGAAGCAATGCACGACACCCACTCTGCCTGATGCAGAGCTGGCGCGACCGCTCGGCGGCCGCGGTCCCCTGCGCACGCAGCCACCTCTCAGGTGCGGACCCGGTATCACTCGGTCCAGCGCGAGAGGACAGCTCTCGACGCGTTCTCCGTGATCACCTCACGGGCGCGTCACCAGGCGGCGGAAAGGCCCGGCCGTGGCATCCACGGTCCAGAACGCTTCGACGGCCCACGACGAGTCGCGAACCCCCGAAAGCGCTCCCGCGGGCGACCCGTCCGGCAAGCGCCCCGGATACGGGCAGCTCCTGCGCACCCCGGGAGCGTGGACCTTCGTCCTGCCCGGCTTCCTGGCCCGGCAGCCCTTCGCGATGCTCACCATCGGCATCGTCCTGCTCGTCCAGCACACCACCGGCTCCTTCGGGACCGCGGGCGCGGTATCCGCGGCCACCGGCATCTCGATGGCGCTGTTCGCCCCGCAGAGCGGCAAGCTCGCCGACCGCTTCGGGCAGCGCGCCGTGCTGCTCCCCGGTGTGGCCGTGCACGCCGTCTCCGTGGCGGCGCTGCTTACCCTTGCGCTGCTGCACGCGCCCCTGTGGGCCCTGCTGGTCGTCGCCGTCCCTACGGGAGCCTCGACGCCGCAGGTCGGCCCGATGGTGCGCGCACGGTGGGCTGCTCAGCTCAGCGACAGCCCCCTGATGCCGACCGCGGCCGCCTTCGAGTCCGTGACCGACGAGTTCACCTTCGTGGTCGGCCCGGTGCTGGCGACCGCGCTGTGCACGAGTGTCCACCCGGCGGCCGGGCTCATCGCCGAGGCGGTCCTGACGCTGGCCGGCGGCCTGCTCTTCGCCGCACAGCACCGGAGCCAGCCGGCCGCACACCGCACGAAGGAGGGCAGCGAGGCCCGCACCTCGGCCCTCTCGATCCCCGGTGTACGGGTCCTCATCGCGGTGTTCCTCGGCATCGGCTCGGTCTTCGGCGGCATGCAGGTCTCGCTGACGGCGTTCACGGAGTCCATCGGGCAGCCGGGCATCAACGGCGTGCTGTACGGGATCTTCGCGGCGGGCAACATGACCGCCGGCATCGTGTGCGGCGCGATCGCCTGGAAGGTCGGCCCGCGCCGCAGGCTGCTCGTCGCCTACGGACTGCTGGCGCTGGCCACCACCCCGCTGTGGGCCCTCACGGCGGTACCGCTGCTGGGCGCGACCGGCCTGGTGGTCGGCCTGTGCATCGCACCGGCCCTGATCACCGGCTACACCCTGGTCGAGTCCCTGGTGCCGGCCTCGGCCCGTACGGAGGCGTTCACCTGGCTGACCGGCGCGGTGGCGCTGGGCCAGGCCGCGGCCGCCACGGCCGCGGGACAGCTCGCCGACCGCTTCGGCCCCAGCGCCGGATTCTTCGTGCCGCTGGCCGGTACGGCGCTGGCCTTCCTGGTGCTCGCGGCGCTGCGGGGACGCCTGATTCCGCCCGGTACGGGGCGGATCGCGGCACGTGGGGTCGGTCACCGTACGCCGGTCACAGTGGACTGACGCGCCGGAATACTGCACTATGGATCGTCGTTAGCACTCATTGAGTGAGAGTGCCAGGAGGAAGAACGTGCCGACCTACCAGTACCAGTGCACCGAGTGCGGCGAGGGCCTTGAGGCCGTGCAGAAGTTCACCGACGACGCGCTCACCGAGTGCCCCAGCTGCCGCGGACGCCTGAAGAAGGTCTTCTCGGCGGTCGGCATCGTCTTCAAGGGCTCCGGCTTCTACCGGAACGACAGCCGCGGCTCCTCGTCGAGCAGCACCCCGGCGTCGGCGTCCTCGTCGAGCACGCCCTCCTCGACGTCGAGCAGCTCCGACAGCAAGTCGTCGAGCTCGTCCTCGACCACGTCCGGGAGCAGCTCCTCCTCGACCACGTCGAGCAGCAGCTCGGCCGCCTGACAGCCTTTCCCGCGTACCCCGCCGTCACCGACGGCGGGGTACGCGGCGTTGTGGCGCACATCACCACGGGCGGTCCGTCGGCGGATATGGTGACCCGCATGGCGGACGCGGAGATCGGCGTAATCGGCGGCTCGGGTTTCTACTCCTTCCTCGACGAGGTGGCCGAGGTCGCCGTCGAGACGCCGTACGGGCCGCCCAGTGACTCGCTCTTCCTCGGGGAGGTCGGCGGCCGGCAGGTCGCGTTCCTGCCCCGGCACGGCCGCGGTCACCACCTCCCGCCGCACCGCATCAACTACCGCGCCAACCTGTGGGCGCTACGCTCGGTCGGCGTCCGCCAGGTCCTCGGGCCGTGCGCGGTCGGCGGCCTGCGCCCGGAGTACGGCCCCGGGACGCTCCTCGTGCCCGACCAGATCGTGGACCGTACGAAGACCCGCGTGCAGACGTACTTCGACGGGGTGCCCCTGCCGGACGGCAGCGTCCCGGACGTCGTGCACGTCGCCTTCGCCGACCCGTACTGCCCGGCCGGCCGCCGGACCGCCGTCGACGCCGCCCGCGGGCGCGACTGGGAGCCGGTGGACGGCGGCACGCTCGTGGTCGTCGAGGGCCCGCGCTTCTCCACGCGCGCCGAGTCGCGGTGGCATGCCGCGCAGGGCTGGTCGGTGGTCGGCATGACGGGCCACCCCGAGGCCGTCCTGGCCCGCGAACTGGGCCTGTGCTACACCTCCATGGCCCTGGTCACGGACCTGGACGCGGGGGCCGAGGCCGGCGAGGGCGTCTCGCACGACGAAGTCCTGCGGGTCTTCGCCGAGAACGTGGGCCGGCTGCGCGAGGTCCTTTTCGACGCGGTCGCCGCACTCCCCGCGGCCACGGCGCGCACCTGCGCCTGCTCCCAGGTCCACGCGGACCGGGAACTGGGAATCGAGCTGCCGTGACTGTTCTGGCGAACGGCAGCGACCGCGCTCGCGGACACCCCGTGAGCCCCTTGCGGGTGAGGGAGTTGTCCACAACCGACGAGTAGCGGGGTCGGCCGTCCACAGGCCGCCGCGGGCTCCGCCGGATTCGGTCAGGGTGGTTCTCGTCCGACGCCCTGGCGCACCGACGCGGGGGCGTGCAATTCCCCTCTTTCCGGCGGTGAACGGCAATGCCCACCTCCTCCTACACCAATCCCCCGTTGCCCGCACCCCCGTTGTGTGAGGTTCCACACTTCGAGCCATTCCGCATTCGCGGTGCGCGGCGCTGTACGCCGACCCTGCCGAAGGCCCGGTGGTACGCCGTTTCCGCTGGCCTGGCCGCCATGGCGGCCGCCCTCGCCATCGCCTCACCGGGCGGTGAAACACGCGCTGAAGGCCCTTTCAGCAATTCCGTTCTACTGGCCGAAACGCATCAGGCACGCAAAACTGTGACGGATGGTGGGGCAGCCACCCGATGTCGCAATGTGGCGATTTCACCCCGTACGGCGGTAACGCCATGCTGACCCGTACTGACGCTCCGTCCAACCCCCGGTCCCTTTTGACCTCATGGACAGCTCTGCCCCACCTCGCCGTAAGTTGCGCCGATGCCTTCGAGAGGCACGGCGTCCGTAGTAAGCGTGGAAAGAGGCTGTCAGGTGAGCGACGAGAAGAACGGCGTGCTGCAGGGATTCAAGGAATTCCTGATGCGCGGCAACGTCATCGAGCTTGCGGTTGCCGTCGTGGTCGGAGCCGCGTTCACCAACATCGTGAACGCTGTGGTGAAGGGCGTCATCAACCCGTTCGTCGGTGCGCTCGGTTCGCAGAACCTCGACCACTACAAGAGCTGCCTCAGCGCCACCTGCCACCCGGACCCCAAGACCGGCGAATTCACCGACGGCGTCTACATCCTCTGGGGCTCGGTGCTCAGCGCCGCGCTGACCTTCCTGATCACCGCCGCGGTCGTCTACTTCCTCATGATCCTTCCGATGAACAAGTGGAAGGCGCGTCAGGAGGCCAAGAAGCCGGTGGACGACACCCCGGTGGAGCCGACCGAGGTCGAGCTGCTGGCGCAGATCCGCGACGCGCTGATCACCCAGCGCAACGGCTCGGCGCCCGGCGTGGGCTCCGGCGCGATCCCCGGCCCCGTCGCCGTCTCCACGGAGAAGTCGCAGAGCTGACGCGAGCCGCCGCTCCACGCCTCGGACGCGGCTCTCCGGAGCCGTCAGATGTGGTGGGGCGGCTTCTCGTCCAGAAAGCGCGCCAGATCGGCGGCGCTGCTGCTCCCGGGCCCGGGCCGCTCGCCCCATCCCCGGTCCGTGTCGTCCGCCGACTGCTGGTCCAGCGGATCATCGAAGATCAACGCGGCGGCCGCGGGCTTCGCGCCCCGGCGTCCGCCGGTCCCCGCGGGCGTGACCGGAGCCTGCGCGGCCTCTTCCGGCTCGTTCTCGGCTGCGGCGTCCGCGGTCTCACTCATTCCTCCAGGGTACGGCCACCACGTACGGTCCCCGGCGCCGCTGTGCCGGGCGCTGCCGCCCCGGGGGAGCGCTTCCCCGGGTACGGAGCGTACGTCCCGTCCGAAGGCCCGCCCGGTCCGCCCGGTCCGGCCCGCCGGTCTCCGTTACGCCCCCGTCAGGGACGACTCCCGGACGACGAGGTGGTGCGGGATGCGCGTGGCCCGGTCGGCCTTCTCACCGGCGAGTACGGCGACGAGGGTGTCGACCGCGCGGCCGCCCAGCTCCTCGAGGTCGAGGGCGACAGCGGTCAGCGGAGGGCTCGTGTACATCGACAGTTCCACGTCCTCGCAGCACACCACCGCGAGGTCTTCGGGGATGCGCAGTCCCAGCTCTCCGGCGGCACGCATCGCGCCGACGGCCATCGGCGCATTGGCCGCGACCAGCGCCCGGACCTCGGGCCGCTCCTGGAGCAGGCGGACGACGGCGCGCCGGGCGGGCTCGCTCTGGAACGCGCCGCTGAGGTACATCCAGTTCTGTGGCGCGCGGCCGGCCCGCCGGCAGGCGGTCAGGTAGCCCGCGCGGAGTTCGGCGGAGAGCGTGGAGGACCGGCGGCCGCCGAGGAAGGCCACCGGCCAGAGGTCCTGGTCCAGCAGGTGCCGGGTGGCCTCGGCGCCCATGGCGGTGTTGTCGCTGACGATGGCGGGCACGGCGGAGTCGTCGACGGCGGTGCCGGTGGAGACGACGAACACTCCGGCTTCCAGCACCGCGCCGATCGCACTGCGTACAGCGGGCGCCGTCAGATCGTCGGCCGTCGCGATCAGTACGCCGTCGACGCCTCGGTGCGGCAGCCCTTCGAGGAAGGCGGTGAGCCGGTCGGACCGGTTGTCCAAGTCGTAGAGCAGCACGCTGTAGCCATGCTTCTCCGCCGCCTTCTGGACGGCCTTCGTCAGCTGCCCGTGGAACGGCTGCGAGACGTCGCCGACACACAGCGCCAGCACGCCGAAGGCGCCGCGCCGCAGGTTCCGGGCGCTGACGTTCGGGCGGTAGCCCAGTTCCTCGATCGCGGCCAGGACCCGTGCGCGCTTCTCCTCAGCCACGGTCTCCGGGTGGTTGAGGACCCGCGACACGGTGGTGCGCGATACGCCCGCGCGCCGCGCGACGTCGCTGATCGTTGCCATGGGTCCGCCTGTCCGTCCGTGTCCCGCACCGCCGGGACGCCGGGCGGCGACGGGCTCAGCCTCTCATGGGCCCGCCCCCACCCGGGCGCCGACCGCCGCCCGGCCCGCACCAACCACCGCCCGGGCCGCACCAACCGCCGCGGGGGCAGCTCCCACCACCGCCCGGGGCGCCTCGGCGGTCACTCCGTGGCCTCCAGGACGTCGGCCAGCTCATCGGACGACCCCGGGCCGGTGAAGTCCAGCGTCACATCGATCAAGGCGTCGGTGGGGAGCGGGAATTCACCGGTGTAGGCCGGGGACACCTGGCTCACCGCGTCGCGCCCGACGTCGAGGCCGAATCCGGAGAGCCGGGCAGCGGTCATCGGGATCTCCGCCCCGGCGACCGCCTCCCCCGCCACTTCCAGTACCAGCCGTGCGGACCGGTCCTCCCGGCGCTCCAGAAGGAAGCCTGCCGTCACCTCGCCGGCCGGGAGGGGCCGGGGAGAGACGCACCGCACGTGCTCGTCGAGCAGCCGGTGTTCGAAGACCAGGTGCCGGTCCTGGAGGTACAGCACGTAGCCGCCCGCGCTGGTGCCGCTGGCCAGTACGACCCCGTCGGCGGCGCGACGCAGCCGGGCGGTCGCCCGCATCGAGCGATTGCTGCCCGTGATCCGGCAGGCGGCGGGGACATGGCCCGAGCCCGCCTCCAGGACCACCCGCCGGGCGCTCAGCATGCCCTGCCCGGTGTCCAGTGCGAGCAGCTCCTTCAGCGGCCGGTCGTCGAGGGGGAAGACCTCGTGGGTGGCGGCCTCTTCCTCCCACAACTCGCACAGCAGCTTGAGCTGCTCCGGCTCCGCCGCGGCCAGGTCGTGGCTTTCGGAGAAGTCGCGGGTGGTGTCGTAGAGCCGCCAGACGTCGTCCTCGTAGGGCGTCGCGGGGACATGCGTGGCGACTGCCTTCCAGCCCTGGTGGCGGATGGCGCGGTGTCCCAGCATTTCGAAGTACTGGGTCTCCCGGGGCGCCGGCGCGGTGGCGTCGGCGAACGTCCCGGCGATGCTGCGGCCGTCGAACGCAGCGCCGTCCGCCGGGATTCCGGCGAGCCCCAGCAGCGTTGGCGCCACATCGACGGCGTGCACGAACTGGTCGCGTATGCCGCCCGCGTCCGTGATGCCGCGCGGCCAGTGCACGACCAGCGGCACGCGGACGCCGCCCAGGTCGGTGTACTGCTTGTACAGCCGGAAGGGCGTGTTGCCGGCCGTCGCCCAGCCCTCGGGATAGTGGGCAGGGCCCTGCGGGCCGCCGAGCCGGCCGAGCCGGGAGAGTTCCTGCGCGACGCTCTGGCCGACGCCGTTGTACGGGGCGTTGACATCGACGGCGCCCTGCGGACCGCCTTCCCTGCTGGCGCCGTTGTCGGACATGACGAGCACGACGGTGTCCTCCAGCGCTCCCCACTCCTCCAGCGCCGCGACGACCCGGCCGAGCTGGGCGTCGGCGTGTTCCAGGAAGCCCGCGTACGCGGCCTGCAGGTGCGTGAACAGGGTCCGCTCGTCCTCGGTGAGGTCGGCCCACGGCCTCACACCGGGATTGCGCTCGGTCAGTTCGGTTCCCTCGGGCACGAGCCCCGCTTCGGTCTGGCGGCGCAGCCGGTCGGCTCGGGTACGGTCCCAGCCCTTGGCGAAGACGTCGAGGTACCGCTCGATGTACGCCTTCGGTGCCTGGAACGGGGCGTGCGTGGCTCCCAGGGCGAGCTGCAGGTAGAAGGGGCTGCCGGGCCGGTAGGTGCGGTGCTCGCGCAGATAGCCGATGGCCCGGTCGGCGAGGTCGGCGGAGAGGTGGTACTCCGGGTCCGGGTCCGGCTGGACCTGGTGGTTGTCCTCGTACAGCTCCGGCGCGTGCTGGTCGGTGCAGCCGTCCATGAAACCGTAGTACCGGTCGAAGCCGCGCGGCACGGGCCAGTTGTCGAAGGGGCCGGCCGGGGTGATCTCGTGGCCGGGGGTCAGGTGCCACTTGCCGACCAGGTAGGAGCCGTAGTCGGCGGTCCGCAGGTGCGTGGGGAGCAGCGGCACGTCGGGGTCCACCCGGCCGCGGGAGTTGGCGAAGCCGGTGTCGGTGTCCGCGATGAAGCGCATGCCGAGCTTGTGGTTGTTGCGGCCGGTCAGCAGGCAGGCGCGGGTCGGCGAACACATCGGTGTCACATGGAAGTTGGTGTAGCGCAGCCCGTCGGCGGCCAGCCGGTCGATGGTGGGGGTACGGATCTCGGAGCCGAAGCAGCCGAAGTCGGACCAGCCGGTGTCGTCCAGGATCACCATCAGGACGTTGGGGGCCCCAGCGCCTGGGGCCGCGGGCCACCACGGCGTGGAGTCGGCGGCGGTCCGGCCGACGCGGCCGGTCGGCGAGGGCTCAGGCGATGACACTGGTTCCTCCTGTGGAGCCGGTGGTGGGTTCCGGGTCGGCCACGCAGCGGAAGCCGGTGTGTCCGGTGCTGGTGTCCGGGGTGTTCGAGGTGCGGGCGGCCACGCGGTAGCGGTTGCAGTACGAGGAGTGGCAGAGGTAGGAACCGCCGCGGATGGCCTTCGCTTCGCCGCTCAGCGGGCCCTGCGGGTTGTCCCGGGTCTCCTGGGTGTCCGGCACGTGCCAGCTGGTGCTCCACCAGTCGGCGCACCACTCCCAGACGTTGCCGGCGACGTTGTGGAGGCCGTAGCCGTTGGGCCGGTACGACTTCGCGGGAGCGGTGCCGAGGTAGCCGTCCGCACCGGTGTTGTGGTCCGGGAACGCGCCCTGCCAGATGTTGCAGCGGTGCCGGCCGCGCGGGAGCAGCTCCTCGCCCCAGGGGTAACGCGCCTGGTCGAGGCCGCCGCGGGCCGCCCGCTCCCACTCGGCCTCGGTGGGCAGTCGCTTGCCGGCCCAGGCCGCGTATGCCGCGGCGTCGTTCCACGACACGTGCACGACGGGGTGTTGATCCAGCTGCTGGAGGGAGGAGCCCGGGCCGTACGGGGCGCGCCAGGAGGCGCCGGAGACGGCGAGCCACCACGGGGCCTGCGGGACGCCCTCCTGGCGTACGTACCGGCGGGCCTGCGGGTGGACGAGCGCGTAGAACACGAACGACCAGCCGTAGCGCTCCGCGTCGGTGACGTGCCCGGTGTCGCGGACGAAGCGGGAGAACTGCCGGTTGGTGACCGTGCAGGGGTCGATGAGGAAGGGGCGGGTGACCACGGTCCGCACCGGCCCCTCGCCGTCCGCGGGAAAGGCGTCGGGGTCGGCCCCTCCCATACGGAAGCCGCCACCCGGCACGGCCACCATCCCCGCAACGGCCGCCGCCCGCTTCACGCCCACAGCCGCGCCCACGCCCGGTACCGCCGTGTCCGCCACCGCCCCGCTCGCGGCCCCCGTCCCTCCGGGTTCCGCGTTCCGGGCGCGCGGGGCGCAGCACGCGCTCACGGCGTGCCCTCCACCGGCTTCATCTCGACCTCCTGCTGGGTTCCCAGTGCCGCACAGCTACCACCGACAAGCTCTGGTATCGATTCCAGAAAGCTAAGACACCCCCTCCTCGACGTCAACCTCCACCTACCGGCCGAGCCAACGAAACGCGTATCACCTGCGAACTTTCTCACGCAGGGCCATTGACAGACTCCAGCAATCAACCTCACGCTGCACTGGAATTGATTCCATAGCGTGGGAGGTGGGGGCGGTGAGCATGGACAGTGCGGTCACGGAAACACTCCGGCAGGCCGGGCATCCCTGGAAAGCGGCATTGGCCAGCGGGGTCGGCTCGATGCTGGAGTTCTACGACTTCTTCATCTACAGCCCGATGGCCGCGCTGGTCTTCGCCAAGATCTTCTTCCCGGCGAGTGCGCCCGGCACCGGCACCCTGCTGGCCCTGGCCACCTTCGCCGTCGGCTTCGTCGCCCGGCCCATCGGCGGCCTGATCTCCGGCCACTTCGGGGACCGCGTGGGGCGGCGCCCCATGCTCGTGGCGAGCTTCCTGTTCACCGGCGCCGTGACGTTCTCCGTCGGGCTGCTGCCCACGTACGGCCAGGTCGGCATCTGGGCGCCGATCCTGCTGGTGACGCTGCGCTTCTTGCAGGGCGTCGGGCTCGGTGGCGAGTGGGGCGGTGCGGCCCTCCTCGCGGTCGAGCACGCGCCGCCCGGCCGCAAGGCGTTCTTCGGCAGCATCGTCTCGGCGAGCGCGCCGGTCGGCGTCATCCTCGCCAACGGCGTCGTGGCGCTGCTGACCGCCGCGCTCACCGAGGAGCAGATGCTCGCCTGGGGCTGGCGACTGCCGTTCCTGGTCAGCGTGGTGCTCGTCCTCGTCGGGCTGGTGCTGCGCCTCAAGGTCGAGGAGAGCCCGGACTTCGCCCGTACGAAGAAGACCGCCCGTACGAAGGAGACCGCCCGTACGAAGGAGACCACGCGTGCGAAGGAGACCACGCACAGGAACGAGGCCGCGCGCACGGAGGACACCGGGCGGGCGGACGGGGACCAGCAGGCCGTTCGGCCCCCCGGCCGGGAGCGCGAGCGCGGACGTACGCCGGTGCTGGAAGCCGTCACCCGGTATCCGAAGCAGATCCTCTCCGTGATCGGCATCCATATCGGGCCCACCACGGTCGGCTTCCTCAGCGGCGCCTTCCTCGTGGGCTACGCCGAAGCCGTCATGGGCATCAGCGCGTCGGTGGCGCTGACCGGAAACATCGTCGGCAGCGTCGTCAATCTGCTGCTCACGCCGTTGGCCGGGCGCCTGGCCGACCGCTTCGGTCAGCGCGGCGTTCTCCTGACCGGTGGCGCGGCGGTCGCTCTGTGGGGCCTTCCGATGGTCTGGCTGCTCAATACCCACAGCGTGGCGGCGCTGTTCTGCGTCTTCATCGGCGGTTCGCTGACCCAGGCGCTGCTGTCAGCGCCGGAGCCGGCGTACTTCGCGAGCCTGTTCCCGCCCGAGGTCCGCTACAGCGGCATGTCCATCGGCTATCAGACCGCGACGATCCTCGGCGGCGGAGCGGGCCCCCTCATCGCACAGGCACTGGTCAACGGCGCCGGCGGATCGGTCCAGCCGGTCGGCTTCCAGGTGCTGGTCGCGGGCCTGCTGGTGCTGGCGGCGGTACTGCTCGTCCGTCCCCTCGCGGCACCCACGGACGGCACCGGACGCACGGGCCACGGCAGCACCACCCGTACCGGCAGCCCACAGCAGGCCTGAGGCCCAGGCCCCAGCCCTTACCCCGCGTCGAGAACCTCGTGCCACCAGCGATCGCGGCCGGGGTGCCAGGCCACGGGGCGGGGGCAGCGGTTCACGACCAGTACGGTCCGTACGTCCGTGCCGCCGCCCGACAGGGCCCGGTCGATCGTGGCCTTGACCGGACGCACCGCGCCGTCCCAGAAGGCGGCATCGGCGGTGATCACCACATTCGCGCCGGACTCCTTGACCCTGGCGGCGAGTTCAGGGGCCGTCAGCGACACCGGCAGGGTGCTGCGTACGGCGTCGATACGGCCGCAGGCGAGCGTGGCGATCACCGACTCGGGCACCAGGGGCAGGTGGACGGCCACCCGGTCGCCGGCGCGTACGCCGAAGCGGGTCAGGGCGGCGGCGGCCCGGGACGACCGGTCGAGGAGCTGACCATGGGTCAACTCCTCCACCCGCCCCGGCTCGCCGGTCCAGCTCAAGGCGATCTCCGTCGCTTGCGGGGCGAGGCACGAGTCGATGGGCTCGGAGGGCACGCGGCGCAACATGCGCCCAGCTTGGAGATCGTGGATCAACGTTTGTTGAACGTGCGATAGATGCCCCCACCAACGGAACCGGATCTCGGGATTCGATGGACTCGGTATCCGATGGACTCGGGATTCGGTGGACTCGGTGTCCGATGTCCGCCAGCGTGTATCCGCCCCGGGAGTCAGGCTCATGCCATGACGACTGCCACGACTGCCACGCCTGCCACCAAGGACGTTCTCGCCGGCATGTACGCCGCCGAGGCCCAGTACCTGGCCGACGGGGGCCCGGGCAGGGCCTCGTTCGACGTGCTCGCTCCCTATTTCTCGCCCGATGTCGTCCTCCATCAGGCCGACTCCCTGCCGTACGGGGGAACCTGGCGGGGGCACGACGGCATGGCGCGGTTCTTCGTCGCGATGAGCCGCGCCTGGGCGGCCTTCGACATGGTGGAGCAGGAGTTCCTCGACACCGGGGAGAGCGGAACCGCGGTGGTGCTCACCCAGGTACGGGCGACGGCACGGGCGACCGGCCGGGAACTCGTCTTTCCCATCCTGCAGACCCTCCGCGTCGAGGCTGGACGGATCGCGGAAGTGCGGCCCTTCTACTGGGACACCGCGGCCGTCGCCGCCGCCTGTACGTGACCGTCCGCGCCCTCGCCCCCACTCCCCACCCCTGGGAGGCTGAGCGGGAACCCGTCCACCGGACACCGTCCACGGGACACGTCCGCTGGACCCCGTCAACGGACACCGTCCGCTGGACCCCGTCCACGGGACCCCGTCCGGGCGCGCCGCGCCCCTCGGTTCAGGAGGCTCATATGTCCACGTCAGCCAGTCATCCGTCCCCGCAGCCCGCGGAGCGGTCGGCCCGGGTGCACCACCGCATCGTCGTCGTCGGCGGCGGTACCGCCGGGATCACCGTGGCCGCGCGGCTGCGGCGGGCCGGGGCGCCGGACGTTGCGGTACTGGAGCCGTCCGGTACGCACTGGTACCAGCCGCTGTGGACGCTGGTCGGCGGCGGCCAGGCGCCGCTGCGGGCGTCGTTACGCACCGAGGCCGAGGTCATGCCGCCCGGCGTGCACTGGCTGCGGGAGGCCGCCGTGTCCGTCGATCCTGCCGCGCGTACGGTCGGCACGGCGTCCGGGCGGACCGTGTCGTACGACCGGCTGGTGCTCGCGCCGGGGCTGCGGCTGGACCCCGACGGCGTGCCCGGACTCGCGCAGGCCATCGGGCACGACGGCGTGACCAGCAACTATCTGCCCGAACTGGCGCCGCTCACCTGGGATCTGATCCGCCGCATGAGGAGCGGGACCGCGCTGTTCACGATGCCGGCCGGGCCGGTGAAGTGCGGCGGCGCGCCGCAGAAGATCGCGTACCTGGCCGCCGACCACTGGCGCAAGCGCGGCGTGCTGGACCGCATCCGGGTCGTCCTCGTGCTGCCCGACACGGCGATGTTCAAGGTGCCGGAGTTCGGCCGGGTACTGGAGGACGTGGCCCTGCGGTACGGCATCGAAGTACGGCTGCGGTCGGAGATGGTGTCCGTGGACGGCGCGGCGCGCGAGGCCCTGATCGTGAACCACGCGACCGGCGACAAAGAGACGCTCTCCTACGACCTGCTGCACGCCGTCCCGCCGCAGGCCGCCCCCGAGTGGGTCGCCGACGGGCCACTGGCCGACCCGGCCTCGCCCTTCGGGTACGTGAAGGCCGACCCTGCGACGCTGCAACACCCGGACCACCCGGAGGTGTTCGCGCTCGGGGACGTCGCGAACCTGCCGACCTCGAAGACCGGCGCGGCCGTGCGCAAGCAGGCCCCCGTGGTGGTCGCCAACCTCCGGGACACGCTGCGCGGCCGCCCGCTCCGCGCCCGCTACGACGGGTACACGTCCTGCCCGCTGGTCACCGCGCGCCACAAGATGCTGCTGGCCGAGTTCGACTACGACCTGAAGCCCGCTCCCTCGCTGCCCTTCGTGGACACGACGAGGGAGCGGACGGACATGTGGTTCCTCAAGCGGTACGGGCTGCCGCAGTTCTACTGGCACCGGATGCTCAAGGGACTGGGGTGATGCTCAACGAACAGGGGTGATGCTCAACGAGCAGGGCTGATGCAGGCTTTCAGGGCCCGGCGGGCCGCCCCGCCGCCGTGACCGTGTCCGCGACGACGCAGCTGACGTTGTCCGGGGCGCCGGCCGCGTGGGCGAGCGCGATCAGGTCGCGCACCGCCTGTTCCGGGGTGCCGCAGGTGGCCAGTACGCGGCGCAGATCCGCGTCCGTGACCACGCCGTACAGGCCGTCGGAGCAGAGCAAGTAGCGGTCGCCGGGCCGGGCGTCGCGCAGCTTCACGTCCGGTACGGAGCGCTCGTCGTCCCGGCCGTCCAGCGCCCGCAGCAGCAGCGCCCGCTGCGGGTGCGCGGACGCCTCCTCGGGGGTGATCCGGCCCTCGTCGACGAGGGACTGGACGAGGGTGTGGTCGTGCGTGATGCGGAAGAAGCCGCCGTCGCGCAGCAAGTAGGCGCGGGAGTCGCCGACGTGCACCAGCGCCAGCCGGGAGCCGGTCCACAGCAGCGCGGTGAGGGTGGTGCCGCTGTCCTCGCCCGTGCTCCGCTCCGCCACGGCGCGGTTCGCCCGTCCCACCGCCTCGCTGAGGGTGTTGAGGATGTCGCCGGGGAGCGGGGCCGGGGCGCTCTCCACGGTGCGCAGCGCCTCGATCGCGGCGGTACCGGCGGCGGCCCCGTCCGCGCCGTAGCCGTCGGCGACCGCGAGCAGCCGGCTGTCCGCGTATGCCGTGTCCTGGTTGCCCTCGCGCACCAGGCCGGTGTCCGACAGGGCCGCGTACCGGATGCCGGTGATCGTCTCGTGGGTCATGGCCGGGTCCTCTCCGCTGAGCTGGTCGATGAGGAAGGCGGCCAGGTCCCGGCGGGCCGCGGTGTCCGCCTCGACCCCGGCCCAGTACGCCGCGAGCTCCGCGGCGGCCTCGGCCGGGGCCAGGTCGCACACCGTCCGGATACGGGCCAGCGGCATGCCGAGGCGGCGCAGCCACGCCACCAGGCGGGCCCGTTCGAGCTGGTCCCGGGCGTAGAAGCGGTAGCCGTTGAACGGGTCGACGCGGGCCGGGCGCAGCAGGCCCAGGTCGTCGTAGAGCCGCAGCGCCTTCGGCGACAGCCGGGAGGCGCGGGCGAAAGCCCCGATCGTCAGCAGACCGTCCTCCGCCACCCGTCACCACCTCCTGGTACGCCGCCTTCCAGGACCGACCCTGGGCCCTGCCCCAAGGGCAAGGTCAACGCCGGTGCCGTACGGCGGGCTTCAGGACTCCGACGGACCGGACCCCAGCCCGGTCAGCGCCGCGGCCACCAGTGCCCGCGTCCCCATCGACAGCGTCGGCTGCTGGACCGGCGCGAAATACGCCGAGTGGTTGGAGGGGATGTCCTGGGCGAGCCGGCCGGCCTCCATCGCCTTGCGGAAGGCGGCCGGGTCCCAGCCGCCGAGCCACCAGTAGTACAGCGGTGCGTCCGCCGCCGTGGCGAGCAGGCCCGCGTCCTCGCTGCCGGAGGCCGGGTCGAAGGGGAACAGCGCCTGGTCGCCGAAGAGGCCGGCGAAGGCGGCGTTGACCTCGCGCAGCGTCCCGGAGTCGTTGCGGGTGACGGGGAAGGTCGCGAGGGTCTCGGTCTCGGGGGCGCGCGCCGCGCCGGACGCGGCGGCCTCGGCGCGCGCGATCCGGTCGACGGCGGCCAGCACCCGGGCGCGTACCTCCTCGTCGAAGGTGCGGATGCTGAGCTGGACGGTGGCCCGGTCGGGGATGACGTTCGGGGCGTCGCCCGCGTGGAAGGAGCCGACGGTGACGACGGCCTGCTCCCTGGGCGCGGTCTCGCGGGCGACGACGGACTGCACGCGCTGCACGAAGGAGGCGGCCATCAGGATCGGGTCGACCGTGGTCTCGGGGCGGGAGCCGTGGCCGCCGGTGCCGTGGAAGGTGATGCGCAGGCTGTCGGCGGCGGCCATGCAGGCGCCGTCGTGGTACGCGATCAGGCCGGCCCCGAGCGGCGCGACGTGCTGGGCGAAGACCACGTCCGGCGTGGGGACCTTGCTGTAGAGGCCGTCGTCGATCATCTTCTGCGCGCCGCCGCCGTCCTCCTCGGCGGGCTGGAAGAGGACGACGAGGGTGCCGGACCAGTGGTCGCGCCCGGTGGCGAGCAGACCGGCCGCGCCGGCCAGGCAGGTGACGTGCACGTCGTGGCCGCAGGCGTGCATCACGCCCGGCTCGGTGGAGGCGTACGGAAGGCCGGACCGCTCGGTCACGGGCAGCGCGTCCATGTCGGCGCGGAGCAGGACCGTCGGTCCCTCGCCGTTGCGCAGTACACCCACCACGCCGGTGCGGCCGATGCCCGTGAGCACGTCATAGCCGTCGGCGGTCAGCCGGCGGGCGGCCTCGGCGGCGGTGCGGGTCTCCTGGAAGGACAGTTCGGGGTGCCGGTGGAGATCTTCGTAGAGGGCTTCGAGGTCCGCCATGCGGGCGTCGAGCGGGGCCAGGACCATCTCACGCGCACGATCGCTCATGTGCCGTATTCGATCACGGAACACCCATACGGGCACAGGGGCGCGGCCCGTCCGACGGCCGCCGCGTGCCACGCGGCGAGGCGGAAGGTACGGAGCGGTGGCCGGAGTTCGCGGGTGGTGCGAGAAGCGCCCGTGACAGGCGGGCCGGGCGCTGCCACGGTGGTCGTCCGGTGCGGGACGGTCGGACGGCTCGGCTCGGCCCGGACACCAGCTCTCACCTCTGGTGAGTGACGGGAGGCAGAAGTTGACCACGTCATCGACCGGCCGGCCCACCGGGCGGCCCGCGGACCGTCCGGCCGGCGGCCGGATGCCGGAGGACCCGGTCGCCTTTCTGATGGAGCACGCGCTGGGGCACCTGTTCTCCGCCGCCCTGCGCACCGCGGTCCAGTACCGCATCGCCGACCATCTCGCCGAGGGGCCGCGCACGGCCGAGCGGCTCGCCGAGGCCACCGGCACGGACGGCCCTCACCTGCGGCGCGTGCTGCGCTACCTCGCCACCCGGGACATCTTCCGCGAGGACGCGACCGGCGCCTTCCGGCTGACGCCGGCGGCGCAGCCGCTCCGTTCGGACGTGCCGCACTCCCTGCGGGACGCGGTGCTGATGATGACCGACGAGACATTCCTCCGGTCCTCGGCGGGGCTGGCGGAGACCGTACGGACCGCCGGGCCCTCCTTCGACCGGCTCTTCGGGGCGCCGCTCTTCGAGTTCCTGGCCGCCGACCCCGGGACGCGCGAGCTGTTCGACACGGGGATGGCATCGCTGTCCGGCCCGGTGGACGGGCTCGTCGCGGAGAGCTATCCGTTCCCCGAGGGCAGCACGGTGGTCGACGTCGGCGGCGGGCGGGGCGGGCTGCTGCGGTCCGTCCTGGAGCTCCACCCCTCGCTCTCCGGAGTGCTCTACGACCAGGAGCCGGCGATCGCCCGGCATCTGCTGGACGTACCGGAGCTGGCGGGCCGCTGGCGGGCCGAGGCGGGCGACTTCTTCGCCGCCGTACCGGAAGGCGGTGACGTCTACGTCCTCAAGCACGTGCTGCACGACTGGCCGGACGCGGCCTGCGTGGAGATCCTGCGGCGGGTCAGGGCCGCGGCCCCGGCGCACGGCCGGCTGCTGATCGTCGACTCGGTGCTGCCGCCGGGCAACGCGCCGCACTACGGCAAGGCGATGGACGTGGCGATGATGGCGGTACTCGACGGGAAGGAGCGGACCGCCGAGGAGTACGCCACGCTGCTCTCGGCGGCGGACTTCCGGCTGACCCGCGTACTGTCCACGCCCGCCTTCCCCTCGATCGTGGAGTCGGTACCGGCGGCGCGGCCGGCGCCCCGGGGCGCGGAGGGGGACGGACAGCGGCAGCCGTAGCCGCCCGCCGCCGCTGTTACAGAGCCAGCGCTGTTACAGGGCCACCGCCGTCGCCCGCAGCCGCAGTGCGGCCAGCGGTACGAAGCCACCGGCGCCGCCTCCGGTGTCGGCGGACGTGCCGTACAGGCGGCGCAGCATCGCGACCGCGATCCGTTCGCCCTGCGCCTTGGCGCGCTCGGCGCGCGGTCCGGTGTGCAGCCCGTCCACGGTGGCCTGCCACAGCTGCACCCAGCGTCCGAAGTGCGCGGCGGTCAGCGGCCGGATGCCGTGCAGGACGGCGTGCGCGGCGAAGACGTCGCCGCGGTACTCCGCGGTGCGGAACAGCGCCCGCTCCCAGAAGTCGGTGATCGTCGGCAGGTGCGCCGTCAGGTCGGTGCCCGCGACGTCGGTGAAGAACGGGCCGATCAGCGGGTCGGCGAAGGCGGCGGTGTAGAAGCGGCGCAGCAGCCGGTCGAGGTCGGGGCGGTCGGCGAGGTCCGCGCGGCCTTCCGGGGCTCGCCCCTCGGGGGCCTGCCCCGGCACCGGCCCCTCGGATACGCGCTGCTCAACCCGTATGCCCGACGGCACACCCCCGTCGCACGATTCCCTCACAGCCGGTCTCCTGCCACTCGCGCCGTCTCCGCCGTTCACCACGTCCCCGGCTTCCCATGGTGCCCGATGCCGCCGCGTCGCCCCGCGCACCACCGGGTACGGAATCCGGTCAACCCTCGCTGACCGAGCGGCAGCGGTCGCCCGGGCCGCCGTACAGTACGCCGCCAGTACACCGCGCCAACTGTCCGCCCCGCACCGGTGGATACCCGTTCCGCGTCCGCACCGACCGCCACACGGCATGATGTGCAGAACAAGCGGAACAAGGGACCCGCGGGGCTAAACCCGCCCTGTGAAGGGTAGGGTGCATATTGCCCCCTTTTATGCCCACGAAGCGCTGTCGCGCGAGGAGTTGTCACACCATGGCAGGCCGGCACGCCCAGCCCAGTGAGCGAATACGCCTGTCCCGACGCGGCAAGGCCGTCGGCGGTGCGGCCGTGGTGGTCCTGATGGGCACCGCGCTGTGCGCCTGGCCCGCCTCGGGGGACGACAACCGCACGGACGGCGTCTCGGTGACCGCGCAGGACGGGCCCACCGCGACCGCCTCCTCCAAGCAGCGGCCCACCGGCCTCAAGCAGGGCTCCCCGGTCCGTTCGGAGCCGGGCCACATCCCCGGCCTCGACGCGGCCACCCGGGACCGCATCCCGGCCCGGTCCCAGCAGGTCCTCGTCGTCACGGGCGAGGGCACCGACTCGCACGACTCCACCGTCACGCTCTACACCCGCGCCAAGGGCTCCGAGAAGTGGCGCGCGGGCACGGCGTGGGCGGCGCACAACGCCGCCAAGGGCTGGACGAAGGACCACCGCTACGGCGACCTGCGCTCGCCCGAGGGCGTCTTCTCGCTCAGCGACGCGGGCGGCAAGCTGGCCCCGCCGCGCGGCACGAAGCTTCCGTATGACCACAGCTCCTCCTTCGTCGCCAACGGATCGGGCGTGGAGGGCGAGCCACTGGCCGGCGCGTTCGACTACGTCATCGCGATCGACTACAACCGCGTGCCGGGCTCCTCGCCGCTGGACCCGCGGCGCCCCGAAGGCGCGGCGAAGGGCGGCGGCGTCTGGCTGCACGTCGACCACGACGGCCCCACCCAGGGCTGCGTCAGCCTCAAGGCCGACGTGATGCGCGAGCTGCTGCGGACGCTGGATCCGGCCAAGCACCCCGTCATCGTGATGGGCCCGTCGGGCCGCTGAGACCGGCTCCGCACAATCCCCTCCGGCGCCGCGCGCCCGTGGTACGCATGGACCATGGCCGACCGCACACGCACCGGACAGTCCCCCGACGCGGGTACCGAGCAGTCCCTCACCCCGCACGGCCCGCACGACGCGCTGACCGACGTGCCGGGCCTCCGGGTCGGGCACGCGCAGCGCACGGACGCGGGCCAGCTCACCGGCACGACCGTCGTCCTCGCGCCCGAGGGCGGCGCGGTCGCCGCCGTCGACGTACGGGGCGGCGGCCCCGGCACCCGCGAGACCGACGCCCTGGACCCGCGCAACCTCGTACAGCGCGTGGACGCCGTGGTACTGACCGGCGGCAGCGCCTTCGGACTGGACGCGGCCTCGGGCGTCGCGGCCTGGCTGGAGGACCACGGCCGGGGCTTCCAGGTGGGACCCGACCCCGCGCAGGTGGTGCCGGTGGTGCCCGCCGCCGCCCTCTTCGACCTGGGGCGGGGCGGCGACTGGCGGGCCCGTCCGGACGCGGCGCTCGGCCGCGCGGCGATCGAGGCGGCGCACCGCGGCGCGCCCGGCTC
>NZ_JBEPFC010000067.1:0-37249 GCF_040301705.1 Streptomyces sp. NPDC000151
CCTGCACCGCGGCGGCCGCGGGCCCCGGCCGCGCGCACCTGGCGGCCGTCCTGACCGCGGCACTGACCACGACGGTCCTCGGGGCGCTCGGTACGGGCTTCGTCGCGCTGGTCTCCGACCCGCACAGCGCCGATCACCGCACCGCGGTACCGCTGGGGCCCGCGACCCTCGCCGGGGCGCTCACGGCGCTCTCCTGCGTCCTGCTGGGCACAGCAGCCGGCGCGCTGGCCAACTGGCCGGTGCTGCGCAGTACCGGGTGGGCGGTGCCCACGGGCGCGCTGGCCGCCCTGCTGCTGCTCGTCACCGCGGCCTCGCCCGCGAACGCCGCGGTCAGCGGCCTGGTCACCGGCTCGGCCCACGGCACGGTGACCGTGCCCTGGCTGCCGCTGGCCGCCGCCGCCCTGATCGCCGCCGCGGCCGTCGCGGCGGCCTGCGCGCTCAGCTCCCGGCGTACCTGAGCGGCGACGGCAGTAGGCTCGGGACCATGCCGCCCGCCACCCAGCACCCCGCCTCCGAAGACGCGCCGCAGGCCGCCCCCGAAGAGGCGCCGAACGCCGTGCCCGAAGACGCGCCGCTCGCCGAGTGCGTCCTGTGCCGTGAGCCCACCGAGTACCCGGAGTCCACCCCGGGCATCGTCCTGTGCCCGGTCTGCGAGTGGCAGGAAGCCCAGCGCACCGCCTGTTCGGGCTAGTCGGTCGGCCCGTACGGGCGGTGCGCGCGCTCAGCCCCGGAGGGCGGTGAGTACGGTCAGAACGGCCCCGTCACCGCGAACGTCGTCCCCGGCGTGTAGCAGTTCACGTACATCGTGCGCCCGTCCGGCGCGAAGGTGACGCCCGCGAACTCGCCCCACTCCGGCTTCTCCGGCGTCCCGATGTTCTGCCGGCCGCGCGCCATCGGGTACACCGCGCCCTGCCGCGTCAGCCCGAAGACGTGCTGAGCGCCGTCCCCGTCCTCGCACACCATCAGGCCGCCGCTGGGCGCAAGGCAGATGTTGTCGGGAGACTCGCCGGGCAGCTGCAGATCGCTGTCCGGACCGAAGACGACCACCAGCGTCAGAGAGCGCCGCTTCGGGTCGTACCGCCACACCTGCCCGTAGTGGTCGGCGGCCGAGCCCTGGTCCCGGTGCGCGAAGCTGGACACGAAGTACACGCAGGAGCCGCCCCAGTAACAGCCCTCCAGCTTCTGGGCGTGCGTGATGCCCTTCGTGCCGAAGTCCTGGAAGCGGATGGGCGTCTGCTTCGCGAGCGGGTCCGGGACGTCCACCCACTCGATGCGGTCGAACGTCGCGCCCGTCTCCTTGATGGCGGAGAGGTCCTTCACCCCCGGTACGCGCATCGCCTGCAGCCGGCCGCCCGCGCGCAGCGAACCGGTGCCGCCCAGCGGCTTGTTCGGGTGGAAGCGGTAGAAGAGCCCGAACGGCTTGTCGAACGCGTCCTCGGTCTCGTAGACCGTGCCGTCCCGGGGGTCCACCGCGATCGCCTCGTGCTGGAAGCGGCCCATGTCCGTGAGGGGGACGGCCCCGGTGCGCCGCGGGTCGTACGGATCGACCTCGAAGATGAAGCCGTGGTCCTTGGTGTAGCCCTCCTCGCCGGCCTTGAGCTCGGTCTCCTCGCAGGTCAGCCAGGTGTTCCAAGGGGTGGGGCCGCCCGCGCAGTTGGTGGAGGTACCGGCGATGGCGACCCGCTCGGAGACCACCTCGTTGTGCGCGTCGACCTCGATGGCGGTACAGCCGCCCTCGCCCATCGGGTCGTAGGTGATGCCGGGCACGGTGGGCACGGCGGAGCGGGACTTGCGGCGGTTCTCGTGGTTGCGCACCAGGTGCGTGTGACCCCCGCGGCCTCGGAAGGCCGCCATGCCGTCGCAGTTGCTCGGTACCTTGCCCTCACCGGAGGGCAGCGGGGCGCCCTCACGGGACAGCACCTTGTAGCGGAAGCCCTTCGGGAGGTCGAGCAGGCCGTCGGGGTCGGGAACCAGCGGTCCGTAACCGCTCCGGCCCGTCGACTGGGCGACGGCGGTACCGGCGAAGATCTCCGAGACGGCGCCCGAGAAGGCGATTCCCGCCCCCACAGCGCCGGTTCTTGCAAGGATCTGACGTCGTGTTGCGGACATGAGGCAACTCCCTGCTGGCGGACAGGTGATGTGACCGCACGTGTGTACCACGTCACAACGCCGCCGGGAACCACGCGCGTAGAGTGTTGTGGAGCACCCCTGAAGGGCGCGGGGCCCGTCTCCGGGCCGTGCCGCGGCCCCGCTCCCGTACTGCTCCGGCCCTGCCTCTGCGGGCCCTACTTCTCCGTCAGTTGCTTCGCGTCCCGGGCGAGCGCCGTCAGCCGGGATATCGCGCGGAAGTACTTCTTGCGGTAGCCGCCGTTGAGCATCTCCTCGCTGAACAGCTCGTCGAACGGCTTGCCGGACGCCAGCACCGGCACCTCGCGGTCGTAGAGCCGGTCGGCCAGCACCACGAGGCGCAGCGCCGTGGACTGGTCCGGTACCGCCTGTACGTCCGTCAGGCAGACGGCCCGGATGTCGTCGCACATCGCGCCGTAGCGGCTCGGGTGCACCTTCGAGAGATGGTCCAGCAGGCCGGGGAAGTCGTCGAGCGAGGCGCCGGGCGTGGCGTACGCGACCCGGGTGACGGTCTCGTCGTCGAACGGCGCCGGCGCCTCGGGCAGCCCGCGGTGGCGGTAGTCCTCGCCGTCGATGCGCAGCGGCCGGAAGTGCGCGCTCAGGCCCTGGATCTCGCGCAGGAAGTCGGCGGCGGCGAAGCGGCCCTCACCGAGCTTGCCCGGCAGCGTGTTCGACGTGGCCGCCAGTGCCACGCCGTGCTCGACCAGCTTGGCCAGCAGGGAGGAGACGAGCACCGTGTCACCGGGGTCGTCCAGTTCGAACTCGTCGATGCACAGCAGGCGGTGGCCACTGAGGGTGCGCACCGTCTCCTGGAAGCCGAGCGCGCCGACCAGGTTGGTCAGCTCCACGAAGGTGCCGAACGCCT
This sequence comes from Streptomyces sp. NPDC000151, assembly GCF_040301705.1. NCBI lineage: Bacteria > Bacillati > Actinomycetota > Actinomycetes > Kitasatosporales > Streptomycetaceae > Streptomyces > Streptomyces sp. NPDC000151. The sequence continues at coordinate 2,993 of NZ_JBEPFC010000067.1, forward strand.
TGAGCTCCGGTGCAGCCGGCGTGGCGTGCCACAGGGACGCCAGCAGGTGGGTCTTGCCGACGCCGTAGCCACCGTCCAGGTAGACGCCGCGCGGCCCCTGGGGTGCGGCGGGCTTCTTCGAGAACCAGCGCCGCTTGCCCCCGGAGGGGCTCGCGCTGCCCCCGATGCTCGCCGCGAAGGAGCTGAGCACCTGTACCGCCTCGGCCTGGCTGGGCTGCGCCGGGGCCGGGATGTACGTCTCGAAGCGCGCGCTCTGGAAGCGCGGCGGCGGCACCATCTCCGCGACCAGCCGGTCGGCGGGGACGTGCGGGGCGCGCGCGGTGAGCGCGGCCGGGGCCGCGTCGTCCGAGGGGCCGGCGGCGGCCTGGCCGGTTATCGGAGCGGGCTGTGAGGGCGACGAGGGCGTGGAAGGTGACACAGCGCTCCAGCCTAGTCGCTGCACGGCACGGCCCGGACCGCTGAGCGAGGCATGTCACACGGCCGTCTCCGTGCCACACTGCGGCCTATGCGACGTCTGTTCCCCTCTCCCGCCCAGTCCGTGCCGTCCGGAACCGCACTGTCCGAAGGAACCGCCGGAGATGCGGTGTCGCCGCCGCCGGACGGGTACCGGGAGTGGATGGAAGACCGGGAATGGACCTTGGAGGAGCTGGCGGAGGCGTACGCGTATCCGGAGGCGGCGGGCGCGGCAGCGGCCGGTACGGAGGCGTCGCACGGCTGGCTGCGCGCCAACATGGTGTCCTCGGTGGACGGCGCCGCGCACCATGAGGGCCGCTCGCAGCCGCTCTCCAGCGACGCCGACATGCGGATCTTCGGGGTGCTGCGCGGGCTGGCCGACGCGGTGGTCGTCGGCGCCGAGACGGTGCGTCAGGAGGGCTACCGGCCGGCCAGGGCGCGCGAGGCGTTCGCCGCGCGGCGGGCGGCGGCCGGGCAGGGGCCCGCGCCGGCGATCGCCGTGGTGAGCGCGAGCCTGGACCTGGACTTCTCGCTGCCCCTCTTTACGCAGCCTCTGGTGCCCACGGTCCTGCTGACCGGCGCCGCCGCCGACGAGGACCGGGTGCAGGCCGCGCGGGAGGCCGGCGCCGAGGTGGTCTTCGTCGGGGAGGGCGCGGCGGTGGACCCCGCACGGGTGACCGGCGCGCTCGCGGACCTGGGGCTGACCCGGCTGCTGACGGAGGGCGGGCCGCGGCTGCTCGGCCAGTTCGCCGCCGCGGGCGCGCTGGACGAGCTGTGCCTGTCGCTCGCGCCGCTGGTGACGGTGGGTGACGCGCCGCGGATCATGAACGCGCCCGGTCTGGCGGTCCCGGAACGGTTCCGGCTCGCGTCCGTACTCGAAGAAAACGGATTCCTGTTCACCCGGTACCGCCGCCCATGAACCGTTTCATCACAGCTCCGCGGCGTTCGGCGGAATTTCCCGTTCCGCTTAGCTTCCATTGGGCACACTGAAGGAGCAAAGGCCCCGTCCTGGGACGGGGCAGGATGGTTTCTGTCGGACCACCGCTCCGTGGCGGTCCATGAAGCGGAGAAGAAGGGCACGCGTCGTGTTCACGAGCGTATTGATGATCGAGAAGCCTCTGTCGCCCGCCGACGTGGAGTTCGTCACCACGCTGCACGGCAATGACGAGGTCTCCTTCGTCGTCCTCATGCAGCCGCGCGGCAAGCAGGACGTCCTGCTGCGGGCCATCGACGACGTCGCCCTCGGCGAGTTCGACGAGGCGGTACGGGAGGGGGACGAGCCCGAGGGCCCGCAGGCGGAGCCGCCTGCCGAGCGGGCCCTGTCGCACACGCTGCTGCAGCTGCGGAACGCGGGCGCCGAGGCCATCGGACAGGTGGTCGAGGACCATCCGCTGGACCTGTTGCGGTCGGTCGTCGACCAGACGGGCGCGGACGAGGTGATCGTGCTGACCGCCCCGCACTTCGTCGAGGAGTTCTTCCACCGCGACTGGGCCTCCCGCGCCCGCCACAAGGTCGGCGTGCCCGTACTGAAGCTGTTCGCGCACGCGCCGGGCGAGCCGGCGGGGGAGGCGGGCGAGGCGGCCGGCAGCTGACCGCGGAGGCCGGCAGCGGGCTTCCCGGCCGCCCGAGCCGCCCCGGCCGCCGACAGTCCCTCACAGCCCCTCGCAGTCGCTCACAGAGCCCTCAGAGGCTCTCAGGCGCCCGCCGGCGCCCCCGTACCGACCCGCCCGTCCCGTACCTCCACGACCGCGTCCACCGCGCCCAGGTGCGACCGGTCGTGCGTGACGAGGACGGTCGCCGTGGCCCGCTGATGAGTGAGCGTGGTCAGCAGGTCCAGGACCGCCGCGCCGCGCTCCTGGTCCAGCGCGCTGGTCGGCTCGTCGACCAGGAGGACGGCCGGGTCGTTCATCAGCGCCCGCGCGATGTTGATCCGCTGCCGCTGGCCGCCCGAGAGCTGGTGCGGCCGGCGGTCCGCCTGCTCCGCGAGCCCCACGGCGGCCAGCAGCTCCTTCGCGCGCGGCGCGGCCTTACGGGGCGAGCGCCCGTCCAGGTGGGCCATCGCCTGCAGCTGCTCGGCGGCGGTCAGTGAGGGCAGCAGGTTCGGCTGCTGGAAGACCATGCCGACCTTGTCGCGGCGGAGCGCGGTCAGCCGCGCCCGGCTCAGCCCGGTGGTGCCGACGCCGTCGATCGTGACGGTGCCGCGGTCCGGGGTGATCAGGGTGGCGGCCACTGCCAGCAGGCTGGACTTCCCCGACCCCGAGGGGCCGAGTACCGCGGTCATGGTGCCGGCGGGCACGTGCAGCGACACCGCGTCCAGTGCCGTCAGCCGGGAGCCGCCGTCAGGGTAGGTGAGGGTCACATCGGTCAGGTCGAGGCTCATCGGGTGCTCCACGGGGCGGTCGGTGCGTTACGGGGGCGGGAGCCCGGCGCCGTACGGGGACGGTGGTGGCTCGGTGTCATCGGGCGCTGCCCAGGGCCGTCAGTGGGTCCACGAAGGTGATGCGGCGGATGGACAGCGCGGCGCCCACCGCACCCAGCGTGATCATGATCAGCGCGGGGACCAGCACGGTGGCCGGCTCCAGTACGAAGGGCACGGTGCCGCCGACCGCCGCGCCCACCCCGGCGGCGAGCGCGGTGCCCAGGCCCGTACCGAGGACCAGCAGGACGACGGCCTGGCCGAGCGCGTCCTTCAGGAGGTAGCGGGTCGAGGCGCCGAGCGCCTTCAGTACGGCCACGTCGCCGCTGCGCTGGATCGTCCACACGGTGAAGAACGCGCCGATGACCAGCGCCGAGATGGCGAAGAGGAAGCCGCGCATCAGTTGCAGCGAGCCGTTCTCGGCGGTGAAGGACCCGATCGCCTGCAGGGCGTCCGCTGAACTCACCGTCTTCGTGCCGAGCTTCTTGTCGGCGGCCGCGAGGTCACCGGCCCCGGCGCCCCCGGTGGTCAGCGCGAGGACGGTCGAGCCCCCGGTACCGCGCGCGGCGGCCGGGGCGCCGCCCACCCGCTGCCAGTCGTCCAGCGAGGTCCACACGACGGGCGTATGGCTGTACATCGCCTCGCCCGACACGGCGGCGACCCGCAGCCGCTGCCCGGCCAGCGTGAAGCGGTCCCCGGCCCGTACTCCCAGCTCGTCGGCGGCCTTCTGGGAGAGCACGGCGGCACCGTGCGCGATCCGCCGTGACTCGGGCGCCAGCGGGGAGCCGGGGCGCACCCCGAAGGCGGACAGCGCCGCGTTCCGCGCCCCGGACTCGGCCTTCGTGGTGGCGATGCCCAGCGGCTCGGCCCGGTCCACCCCGGGCTCCCCGGCCCAGCGCTCCGCCGCCCCCGCACTGAGGTGCGAGTCGGTGAACGACACGTCGTCGCCCTGCGCCGGCGCGGAGAAGACGAGGTGGTCGGCGGGGAGCGAGGTGATCGCCGAGGTGTTCTCGCGGCCGAGGCCGGCCGTCAGGCCGGACAGCAGCCCCACCAGCACGGTGATCAGCACGATGACGGTCCCCATCAGGGCGAACCGCCCCTTGGCGAACCTCAGGTCCCTCCAGGCGACGAACACGGCCTCGGAGCTCCTTTGCGCACGGTGCCGGGCCCGCTGCCCGGCGACTGCTCCCAACCTCGCCGCAACGGGGTGTGCCGGGCATCGCGCCGGGGACGGCTTCGCCGGTATCGAAAGGGCGCCGACCCGGTCAACCTTTCGGTTGATGCCGCCGTACGGGGCGCCGCCTAGCCTTGATGCTGTCGTGAACCCGCACTCCCTCACCCCCGTCCTCCGGGTGCTGCGCCTGTGCCTGCACCTGATGGTCGCCGCGCTGCTGGCCCTCGCCGCGATCCGGGCGGCCGCCGAGCACGCGCCCGACACGCCGGCCGTCATCGGAGCGGCCGTCGTGCTGGCCTTCGTGTACGCACTGGGGCCCGTCCTCCCGAAGGTCTCCGCGGCCCCCGTGGCCGCCGCCCTCTGGCTCGCCGCCGTACTCGCCGTATGGGCCGTACTGGTCCTGCTCACCCCGGACGGCGTATGGCTCGCCTTCCCGCTCTTCTTCGTGCAGCTCCACCTGCTGCCCCTGAGGTGGGCGCTGCCCCTCGTCGTGGCCACCACGGCCGTGGCCGTGGGCGGCTTCGGGTGGCACGCCCGTACCTTCACCATCGGTACCGTCCTCGGGCCCGCACTCGGGGCGGCCGTCGCGGTCGCCGTCGTCCTCGGGTACCAGGCGCTGTACCGGGAGAGCGAGGAGCGCCGCCGCCTCATCGAGGAGCTCACCGCGGCCCGCAGCGACCTGGCCGCCGCCGAACGCACCGCCGGCGTCCTGGCCGAGCGCGAACGCCTCGCGCGCGAGATCCATGACACCCTCGCCCAGGGCCTGTCCAGCATCCAGCTGCTGCTGCGGGCCGCGGAACGGGTCCTGCCCGACCGTCCCGACAGCGCGCTCGGCCACGTACGGCACGCCCGTGAGGCCGCCGTCGACAACCTCGCCGAGGCCCGCCGCTTCGTACGCGCCCTCACTCCGCCCGGCCTGGAACACGGCTCGCTGCCCGCCACCCTCGAACGGCTGTGCGCCACTACGGCGCGTACCAGCGGCCTCGCCGTGCACTGCCACGTGTCCGGTACGCCCGCGGAACTGCCCACCCCGCAGGAGGTCGCCCTGCTGCGCATCGCCCAGTCCGCGCTGGCCAACACCGTGCAGCACGCCGCGGCGACCCGGGCCGAGCTGACGCTGAGCTACATGGACACCGAGGTCGCCCTCGATGTCGTCGACGACGGCACCGGATTCCGGCCGTCCGAGGTCCCGGCCCCGGGCACGGACACCGCGGGCTCCGGCTTCGGCCTCGCCGCGATGCGCGCCCGGGCCCGCGCCCTGCACGGCACCTTCGTGGTCGAATCGACACCGGGGGAGGGCACGGCCGTGGCAGTAACCCTGCCCACGGCTGCCCCGGCCCCCGAGGCCGCGACCTCCACCCCACTCCCGGAACAGGCCCCGTGACCGACACCCCGCGGACCAGCGACCGCGCCCCTGAGGACAACGCCCCAGAGAGCGACGCCCCTGACGACAACGCCCCCGAAGGCGGCCGCATCCGGCTCCTCCTGGCCGATGACCACCCCGTGGTGCGGGCCGGGCTGCGGGCCGTGCTGGAGACCGAGCCGGACTTCGAGGTCGTCGCCGACGTGCCCACGGCGGAGGAGTCCGTGGCGCTCGCGGCGCGGCCGGGCATCGACGTGGTCCTCATGGACCTCCAGTTCGCCGGTGAGATGCGCGGCCCGCAGGCCACCGCCGAGATCACCGCCCGGGACGGCGCGCCGCGCGTGCTGGTGCTCACCACGTACGACACCGACGCCGACATCCTCGCCGCCATCGAGGCCGGTGCCACCGGCTACCTCCTGAAGGACGCGCCGCCCGAAGAGCTGGCCGCCGCCGTCCGGACCGCCGCCGCCGGGAAGTCCGCGCTCGCGCCGGCCGTCGCGCTGCGCCTGATGGACCGGATGCGCACGCCCGCCGCGGCCCTCTCGCGCCGCGAGACCGAGGTGCTCCAGCTGGTCGCCGACGGCCTGTCCAACGCGCAGATCAGCAAGCGGCTCTTCCTCAGCCAGGCGACCGTGAAGTCCCACCTCGTGCACATCTACACCAAGCTCGAAGTGGACTCCCGTACGTCCGCGGTCGCGGCGGCGACGGCACAGGGACTGATCCGGCGCTGACGCGGCGCGGGGCGGCCGGGCGACCGGCCGTGGCCGGGATTGTCAGTGGGGGGTGCGAGAATCATGCCCGACGGACAACACTGACCGGCGACCGCCGGCCGACCGTCCGAGCAGACCGACCGACCAGGGAGACGTCACGATGGCACCCGGCATCCCCGCCGCGATGGACCGACCGCACTTCATCGGCATCGGCGGCGCCGGCATGTCCGGCATCGCCAAGATCCTGGCGCAGCGCGGCGCCGCCGTCGCGGGCAGCGACGCCAAGGAGTCGGCGACCGTGCTGGCCCTGCGCGAGGCCGGCGCCACGGTCCACATCGGCCACGCAGCCGAGCATCTCGCCGCCGACGCCACCAGCGTCGTCGTCTCCTCCGCGATCCGCGCGGACAACCCCGAGCTGGCCGCCGCCGCCGAGCGCGGCATCCCGGTCGTGCACCGCTCCGACGCCCTCGCCGCCCTCATGGACGGCGCGCGCCCGATCGCCGTCGCCGGCACGCACGGCAAGACGACCACCACGTCCATGCTGGCCGTCGCCCTCACCACCCTCGGCCTGGAGCCGTCGTACGCGATCGGCGGCGACCTCGACGCGCCCGGCTCCAACGCCCAGCACGGCACGGGCGACATCTTCGTGGCCGAGGCGGACGAATCCGACCGCAGCTTCCACAAGTACACCCCCGACGTCGCGATCATCCTCAACGTCGAGCTGGACCACCACGCGAACTACGCCTCGATGGACGAGATCTACGAGTCCTTCGAGACCTTCGTGGGCCGGGTGCGCCCCGGCGGCACCCTCGTGATCTCCGCGGACCACGCCGGTGCCCGCGAGCTGACCACCCGTATCCGCGGCCGCGAGGGCCTGAACGTCGTCACGTACGGCGAGGCCGAGGACGCGGACGTACGCGTCTTCAAGATCAACCAGCGCGGCCTGACCAGTGAGGTCAGCGTCGTCCTGGCCAGCGGCAAGGTCCTCACCTTCACCGTCTCCGTGCCCGGCCGGCACTACGCCCTCAACGCCGTCGCCGCGCTCGCCGCCGGCATCGCCCTGGGCCTGCCGCCGCACAACCTCGCCTCCGCGCTCGGTTCCTACACCGGCGTCAAGCGCCGCCTCCAGCTCAAGGGCGAGGCCAAGGGCGTCCAGGTCATCGACTCGTACGCGCACCACCCGACGGAGATGACCGCGGACCTCGAAGCGATCCGGGGCGCCGCCGTCGACTCCCGCGTCCTCGTCGTCTTCCAGCCGCACCTCTTCTCCCGCACCCAGGAGCTGGGCCGGGAGATGGGCCAGGCGCTCGCCCTCGCCGACGCCTCCGTCGTCCTGGACATCTACCCGGCCCGCGAGGACCCGATCCCGGGCGTGACCAGCGACCTGATCATCAAGGCCGCCGAGGCCGCCGGCGCGACGGTCGCCGCCGAGCACGACAAGTCCGCGGTCCCGGACGTCATCGCAGGAATGGCGGGCCCCGGCGACCTTGTTCTCACCATGGGAGCGGGCGACGTGACCGAGCTGGGCCCCGAGATCCTCGCCCGCCTCGACGCCTGACCCAGTACGCCGGCCCGAAGGAGCGAGACATGGCCTACGAGATCGACAAGCCCGACGAGCAGTGGCGCGCCGAGCTGACCCCCGGGGAGTACCACGTCCTCCGCGAGGCCGGCACCGAGCCCGCCTTCGTCGGCGAATACACCGACACGAAGACCTCCGGCGTCTACTCCTGCCGCGCCTGCGGCGCCGAACTCTTCCGCTCGGACACGAAGTTCGCCAGCCACTGCGGCTGGCCGTCCTTCTACGACCCCAAGGACACCGACGCCGTCGAGCTGATCGAGGACCGCTCCCACGGCATGCTCCGCACCGAGGTCCGCTGCTCCCGCTGCGGCTCCCACCTCGGCCACGTCTTCGAGGGCGAGGGCTACCCCACCCCCACGGACCAGCGGTACTGCATCAACTCGATCTCGCTGCGGCTGGTGCCGGACGAGGAGTGAGCCGGCGCCCAGCTCTCTGCCTGACGGCGCCCTCACCGCCGCTGGGCTCAGCTCGGACGGCCGTCCCCTCAGCATCGCCACCAGCTGTCAGCGGGCGGCCGCGATCCGGCTGGCGTTGTCGACGCCGGGAGCGACGAGGAGTGGGCTCTGCCTGCACTGATGGTCCCGCGCCGTGAATGTCCCGCGCCGGCGGGACCGTCACTGCGTGTCGAAGTCCGTCCCCCGGGAGACCTTCTCCCACGCGGCGAGCTCGGCGCGTACCGAGTCCAGGTGCCCGACGAGGGAGTCCACCGCGTCGCCGCCGAGGGCGAGCCGCAGCGGGGTGTGCTCGGCGTCCAGGGCCAGCCGGATCGCCGCCGCGGCCTTCGCCGGGTCCCCGGGCTGGGTGCCGGCGCCGCCCTGCACCAGCTTCCGGGTGGCGCCGACCTTCTCCGCGTACGCCGGGTGTTCCTGGGAGAAGTAGGCCGCGCCCTTGCCGAACAGGTTGGTGCGGAACGCGCCGGGCTCCACGATCAGTACCTTGATGCCGAACGGCGTCACTTCGTCGGCCAGACCCTCCGACAGCTGCTCCAGCGCCGCCTTGGTCGCGCTGTACGCGGAGAACCCCGCGAAGGACAGCTGTCCGCCGAAACTGCTGATGTTCACGATCGATCCGCTGCCCCGCTCCCGCATCTGCGGCAGCAGCGCCCGGGTCAGCCGCGCTGGGCCGAACACGTGCAGCTCGAACAGGTCGCGCAGCTCCCGGTCGGTGGTCTCCTCGAAGGCCCCGACCTGCGTGCGCCCGGCGTTGTTCACCAGCACGTCCACCCGGCCGTAGCGGGCCAGGACGTCCGCGGCCACCACGTCGATCTGCCCGCCGTCGGTGACGTCCAGGCCGATCGCCTCCACCCGGTCGGGGTGCGCGGCGACCAGGTCGGCCAGCGCCTCGGTCCGCCGGGCCGTGCCGATCACCGTGTCGCCGGCGGCGAGGGCGGCCTCGGCGATGGCCCGCCCGAAACCGCTGCTCGCGCCGGTGACCAGCCAGACCTTGCCGACCTTGCCGTTCTCGGTCATCTCTTCGTCTCCCTCGTCCTCGTCGACTGCCGTTCGGGGGCTCCCCGTCGACAGCGCCCATCCTTTGCCGGATCCGGGACCACGTCCAAGACCCGTTGTGATAGCCATGAGTTATGGACGTCCATGGGCGTGATCTGCGCTACTTCGCCGCGGTCGCCGAGGAGTTGAGCTTCACGCGGGCCGCCGAGCGGCTGTTCGTCTCCCAGCCCGCGCTCAGCAAGCAGATACGGATGCTGGAGAAGCAGGTCGGCGCATCTCTGTTCCACCGGGACCGGCGGGCGGTGCGGCTGACCGCGGTGGGGGAAGTCCTGCTGCCGCACGCCCGCGGGGTGCTGGCCGCCTGGGAAGCCGCCGAGGCGGCGGTGGAGGAGGCGAGGGCCGCCGAGCGGCACACCCTGGTCATCGGCATGTCCACCAGCCCGGGCCGCGGGCTGCTGCCCGCCCTGCGGACCCGGCTGCTCTCCCGGTACCCGGACGCACGGCCCGTCCTGCGGCAGGTCAACTGGGCCGACCCCAGTGCCGGATTGGCGAACATGTCCAGCGATGTCGCCTTCGTCTGGCTGCCGCTCCCGGACGGCGACCGCTACCGGTACGCGGTGGTGGCCCGGGAGCCACGCCTTGTGGCACTGCCGCAGGGACACCCCCTGGCGATGCGGGCCGCGGCCGATCGAGAGGGGGCGGTGGACTTCACCGATCTCTTGGACGAGCCGTTCCTCGCCCTCCCTCCGGAGGCCGGTCCGATGCGGGACTACTGGCTGGCCCTGGACGCCCGGGGCGATCGCGCGCCGCGGATAGGCGGGGTGGTGGCCAGCGCAGAGGAGACCCACGAGGCGGTCGCCAACGGCCAGGGCGTGGCACTACTGGCTACCGGCAACGCCCCGCTGGTCGTCCGGGACGAGGTGATCGCCGTGCCGGTCCGGGGTGTCTCTCCGTCCCGACTGGCGGTTGCCGCCCGTCGGGACGACGAGCGGCCCTTGGTACGGGCCTACCTGGACGCGGCGGCAAAGGTGGGAGCCGTCCCTTCCTGAACCGGGCCGCTCGTGAGGCTCCGCGCGGCCGTTCCGCCGCCTGGCACCTCCGACCCGAAGCCGGCTCGGTCCCGCAAGCCTCTGGTCTGCAGCGAAGAGGCCAAGCCCGGGCTTCCTGGCTGAGCTGTCCAGGCACACAGCCCGGCGAACCCCGAGGAACCGACGCCGTCGAGCTGATCGAGACTGATCGAGGCTGATCGAGGACCGCTCCCACGGCATGCTCCGCACCGAGGTGCGCTGCTCCCGCTGCGGCTCCCAGCTCGGCCACGTCTTCGTGGGCGAGGGCTGCCCGGCCCCGACGGACCAGCGCTACCGCATCAACTCGATCTCCCTGCGGCTCGTTTCCGATGAGGAGTGAGGGCGCGTCTCGCGGGAGGCGGCGAGTGCCCAGACGGTGAGCGCGCTGACGGCCGCGAGATACAGCGCGACCGGCCATACGTTGCCGGTCCAGCCGATGAGCAGGGTGGCGATCAGCGGGGAGACGCCTCCCGCGAGGATGGAAGCGAGTTCATGGCCGAGGGCCATGCCGCTGTAGCGGACCGGACCGGTGAACAGTTCGCTGAAGAAGGCGGGCTGGACGCCGACCATGGCGGCGTGACACAGGCCGAGGCCGACGATCAGGGCGAGCCAGACCGCGGCGGGTTCGCGGCTCTGCATGAGCAGGAAGAACGGATAGGCCCACACAGCGAGCCCGATCGCGCCGCCCATGTACACGGGCCTGCGGCCGACGTGGTCGGAGAGAGCGCCGAAGCCGACCATGGCGCCGCCCGCCAGGACCGAGGCCGCGACGACACCGGACAGCGTGACGGTCTCGTCGATGCCGAGCTGCTTGCCGTAGGACAGGGCGAAGACCAGGAAGAGGTAGGAGGCGGTGTTCTCGGCGAGCCGGGCGCCCATCGCGATGAGGACCTCGCGGCGCTGGGTACGCAGGAGTTCCCACAGCGGTATGCGGTGGGTGGCCTGCTCCGCGCGGGCCGTCACGAATTCCGGGGCCTCATCGATACGGGAGCGGATGTAGAGGCCGACGAGGGTGAGGACGATGCCGAGGAGGAACGGCAGGCGCCAGCCCCAGGAGACGAAGGCCGCTTCGGTACCGGCCAGGGTGCGGGCCCCGGTGAAGGCGATCGCGGAGAGCGCGAAGCCGGCGATGACGCCGGTCTGGCTCCAGGCGGAGAACATGCCGCGCCGCTCGGCGGGCGCGTTCTCGCTGATGAGAAGAACGCCGCCGCCCCATTCGCCGCCGGCCGCGATGCCCTGCACGAGCCGCACCACGACGAGCAGCGCGGGCGCCCAGACACCGATCGTGGCGTACGTGGGCAGGACGCCGATGAGGAAGGTCGCGACGCCCATCAGCGTCAGCGTGGCGACCAGCGTCTGCTTGCGGCCGCGGCGGTCGCCGAAGTGGGCGAAGACCAGGCCGCCGAGGGGGCGGGCGAGGAAGCCGATGGTGAAGGTGGAAAGAGAGGCGAGCGTGCCGGCGAGCGGGTCGGCGCCGGGGAAGAACAGCGGGCCGAAGACGAGGGCCGCTGCCGTGCCGTAGAGGAAGAAGTCGTACCACTCCAGGGCGTTGCCGAGGAGGCTTGCGAGGACGAGCCGTCCCATGGGGCGGTGGGCCCGGACGGCTTGGGATGTGCTCACGGTGGCTCCCGGTGGGTGGGTGTCGGTCGCGGAGCGGCTACGGGTACGGGAGGGGGACGGGGATGGCGTACGGGACCGCCCCGTTGGCGGTGACTTTCATGCGGTGACTTTCATGCGGTGGTTTCGGGGCGGGGGGTGGTGCCGGTGAGGGCACGGGTGGCTGTCCGGACGCGGCGGGCGGCCGCGAAGAGCGCGGGGAGTTGCCCGGGGTGGCCGATGAGCTGGAGGCCGAGGGGCATGCCGTTGCGGTCGCGGTGGCCGGGGACGGTGATCGTGGGCAGGCCGAGAAACTGCCAGGGCCGGCTGAGGACGGGCGAGCCGGTGGCGGCGAGGCCGCGCGGGGCGGCGCCGGGGGCGGCCGGGGCGAGGACGACCGTGGAGTCGAGCCGGGCCAGGGCCCGGGAGCGCAGGTCGGCACGGGTGTCGAGGGCGAGGCGGTAGTCGCCCTCGGGGGTGGCGGCACCCCGCGTCAGCAGTTCGCGGAGCGGGGCGCTGAGCGCGTGGGGGGTGCGGGCTTCGGTGGCGAGGGAGCGGGCTGCCTCGTACGCCATGACGCAGGCGTGCAGCTCGGCGAGGTAGCCGGTGTCGAGGCCGCGGACGGGGGTGGCCTCGGCCCCGAGACGCTCGGCGGTGGCGGTGAGTACGGCCGTCATCTCCGGGTCGACGTCGGCGAGTTCGGTGGCCTGCCAGATGCCGAGCTCGGGCTCGCCTTCGGGGCGGGTGCCGTCGAGCGCCTCGACGAGCGGGAGGAGGGCGTCGACGTCCGGGGCGAGGAGCCCGGGGGCGTCGAGCGTCGGGCTCAGGCCCTGGATGCCGTCCGTGGGCCAGGCTCCGACCGGCGGTACGTAGCCGGCGGTGCCGCAGTAGGCGGTGGGCCGGGTGAGCGAGCCGGCGGTCTGCGAGCCGAGGGCGAAGGGCACGTGGCCCGCCGCTACGGCCGCGGCGGAGCCGCTGGAAGAACCACCGGGGGTGTGCTCCGGGCCGTGCGGGTTGCGCGTCGGGCCGGGCGCGAAGTAGGCGAATTCAGTGGTGACGGTCTTGCCGAGCGGGACGGCCCCGGCCTCGCGCAGCCGGGCGACGAGAGCGGAGTCGCGCTCGGCGACCCGTCCCTCGCGCAGGGGCGAGCCGCACTCGGTGGGCAGCCCTGCGACGTCATAGATGTCCTTCACGCCGAAGGGCAGCGCGTGCAGGGGGCCGTCAGGGGCGGTGCGGGCGGCGGAGGCCGCGTGCGGGTCGAGGTGTGTCCAGGCGTGCAGGCGCGGTTCGGTGGCGGCGATCCGCCGGAGCGCGTCGTCGACAGTACGGGGTACGGGCGCGGGCATGGGCTGGTCTGCTCCTTCGGGAACGGGACGACCGCGGGACGGGCTGTCAGCAGGCGACGGGCAGGCGGTGGAAGGAGCGGTTGAAGTAGACGAGGCTGTGCGCGCCGGGCTGCGTCCGCACCCGCTCGGCCTTGACGAAGAGGACGGTGTGGGAGCCCATGGACTTGCTGTCCTCGATGGTGCCGACGAGGGCGACGAGCGCGTCGTTGAGCAGCGGCACGGTTTCCTCCTGGTCCCAGATGTCCCAGGCGAAGCGCTCCGCCATGGCGACGTCGGTGGCGCCGGAGAAGTGCAGGGCGAGGTCGCGCTGGTCGCCGCCGAGGACGTTGAGGCAGACCCGGCCGTTGGTCCGGAACACGTCGTGCATGGCGCTGGACCGGTTGACGCAGACCAGGACGGTCGGCGGGGTGTCGGTGACGGAGCAGACGGCGCTGACGGTGATTCCGCAGCGGCCGCCGGGCCCGTCGGTGGTGAGGATGCTGACGGCCGCCGGCAGGTGGGCCATGGCCTCGCGGAACTGGTCGCGGGAGGGCAGGGCGTTCGGTTCGGTCATGTCGGGTTTCCTTCAGAGGGCCGGAATCCTTCAGGAGCCAGGAGGAGCAGCGGAGTCCGGGAGGGAGGGTGCGGGAGGCTCACCAGAGCTCGACGACGAGACGCGGGCTCCGGGCGCGCGAGACGCAGGCGGCGATCCGGTCGCCCGCGGCCTTCTCGTCCCGGCTCAGGCACTGGTCCCGGTGGTCGGGGGTGCCGTCGAGGACCTGGAGGACGCAGGTGCCGCAGATGCCCTCGCGGCAGGAGGTGTCGAGCGGGATGCCGTGCTCCTCCAGTACCTCGGCGATGGACCGGCCGGGCCGGACGGTGTACGTCTCGCCGTCGAGTTCGACCTCGAAGGTCCGGCCGGGGTCGGTATCGGTGTCACCGTCGTCGGCGTCGTCGGCGCGGAACAGCTCGCTGTGGATGTGGTCTTCGGGCAGGGTGTGCGCTGCCAGCCGGGTCACGGTGTCCATGAAGCCGGCCGGACCGCAGGTGTAGACGTGACTGCCGGGCGGGAGGGCGCCGAGGGTGTCCCGCAGCGCGGCCGCGGTGCGGTCACGGCCCAGGCCGAAGAGGCGCCGGACGCGTCCGGCGAACGGCGCTTCCGCGAGCGTCTGCGCGAAGGGCGCTTCGGCCTCGCCGCGGGCCACGTAGTGGAGGGCGAACGCGGCGCCGTCCGCGTACAGCTCGTAGGCCATGGCGAGCAGCGGGGTGATGCCGATGCCCGCGCCGACCAGGTGGTGTTCGGTGGCGGACGGGGTGAGGGCGAACAAGTTGTGCGGGTCGGAGACGCCCAGCTCGGTGCCGACGGCGACCTTGTCGTGCAGGGCCTGCGAGCCGCCACGCGACTCCGGTTCGCGTTGTACGGCGATGGTGTAGGCGCCGGGGTCGGCCGGCGGGCCGCACAGGGAGTAGGCGCGGGTCAGCCCTGTCGGGCCGGTGACCTGGATGTGGGCACCGGCCCGGTAGGCGGGGAGCGGGCTGCCGTCCGGGCGGGCGAGGCGGTAGCGCCTGACCGCGTCCGTCTCCTCGACGACGTCGGTCACCGTCACGGTGTGCATGGCGCGTCCTTCGGGGGGTTATGACACAGGCTCTGAGGTGGGAAGGGGCGAGCGGGCGGGGTCAGCGCATGTGGAGCCCGCCGTTGGCGTCCCAGCAGGCGCCGGTGACCGCGGCAGCTTCCTCGCCGGCGAGCAGTACGGCCATGTCGGCGATGAACCCGGGAAGTCCGAGCCGGCCCACCGGGATCGACTGCTCGATCCGCTCGATCTGCTCGGCGGGGAGCATCTCGCGGACGACGGGCAGGTCGAGCGGGCCGGGCGAGATCGCGTTCACGGTGACGCCGCGCGGGGCGAGTTCGCGGGCGAAGACCTTGGTGAGGGTGGCGACGGCGCCCTTCGCGGCGGCGTAGTGCGCGCCGGTCGCGGTGCCGCCGTTCTGGCCGGCGAGCGAGGCGATGTTGACGATGCGTCCGTAGCCGCGCTCGGCGAAGTGGCCGCCGAATACCTGGCAGCCGAAGAAGGCGCCGTCCATGTTGGCCGATACGGTGGACCGGAAGCTCTCCGGGCCGATCTCCATGAGGGGTTCGGCGCGGGACAGACCGGCGTTGTTGACCAGGACGTGCACGGTTCCCCACCGCCCTGTGACCTCGGCGAGCGCCCGCTCGAAGGCGCCACGGTCCCGGACGTCGAGCTCGATGCCGATCGCCGAGTCGCCCGTCGGGGCGAGGCCGTGGGCCGTCCGGCGGGCGCCCTCGCCGTCGAGATCGGTGACGGCGACGCGGTGGCCGCGCTCGAAGAAGCGAGCGGCGAGGCAGGCGCCGAGTCCGCGTGCGCCACCGGTGACGACGGCGACGGGGCAGGTGTCGTCCGCCCGGCCGGCGGCGGTTCCGCGCGGGCTCACAGCAGGAATCCCGATGCGGTGACGGCGTCCTGGGAGTTCACCAGGCGGATGATCTTGCGCTGGATCCGCGGGTTCTCGCGCTGGTCGAACACCAGGTGGTGCGTGACGTCGGCGGCGAGGACGAACGTCTCCTCGCGCTTGTGGCCCACGAGAACCATGGCCGACCGCAGCTCGATCGTGTCCTCGTCGCGCGCGGTGACGGTGAAGCCGGAGACGGTACGTACGGTGCGTGCGGCGGCCGCGGCGGAGAGGGAGAAGCCGCCGGTCAGCCGCTCGATCCGCATCCGTCGCAGCCGGTCGTCGTCGTAGACGAGGTTGAGCGTGGCGGCGAAGTCGGTGGTGTCGGGGTCGATCGGGACGACGTAGGTGCCGCCGGGGGCCCACAGGGTGTCCCAGGCGCCGTACTCCTTGGCGTCCAGCAGCCGCGCTTCGTGCCAGATCAGGGCGATCGCGGCGCGGACCCGGGCGTCCCCGAGATCGACAGGCAGGTCCGGAACGGGAGTTCCGTTGCCGGTCACGGTGGTGGCGGTGTCATGCGCCATCGGTCATCATCCTCTTCCACATGGCGTAGGCCTCGCGCATGCCGGTCTCGTCGGTGGCGTGCGAGGTGGGCTCGCCGAGGTTGTTGGGCTTCTCACGGCCGAGGCCGCGGTTGACGAGGATGTCCATCGGGGCGTCGCCGGTGACGCCGAGCTGGACGCGGTTCCAGGCCTCGGCGTCGTCGGGGCTGCCGAAGCCGAAGGGGCCCTGGAAGTGCTCATGGATGCGCAGGCGTTCGCGGTTGACGATCTCCGGGCCGCCGTCCAGGCCGAGGGCGACGTGCCGGATCTCGGTCCGGTCGACGGCGAGGGGCCGCAGGACGCGGAAGAACGACATCGACATGGCGACGTTCGGGAAGAGGTTCAGGTTGAAGCCGGCGCCGTGCATCGAGCGCACGATCCGCCGCACCCTGTCCGGGTCCATCGTCTTCGACAGCTCGTCGACGACGTGGCCGAAGCGGTCCTGGAGCTTCTCGGTGCCGTCGTCGACGTCCAGGTCGGCATGGCCGGCGACGGAGATGGAGACGCTGTGGCCGTTGCCGAGGGCGTGGGTGACGGCGGTCTCGTCGGTCATGATCGACAGCATCGAGGCCGTCTCCGCGTCGACGGAGGACATCCAGGAGCGGTGCACGATCGGGAAGTGGTACCAGTCGGTGGTGTTCTCCAACTGGATCTTCCAGTTGCCGTTGAACCGGAACTTGTGCTCGCCCCGCACCTTCAGCGGGAAGCCGGCACCCTGCTTCATGAAGCGGTCGATCCACAGCCGGGCGCCGCCGAGGAAGTCCTCCAGCGGTTCGATGCCGTGGTTGAAACTCGCGAAGATCATGCCCGCGTACGTGCCGACCTTGAGGCGCTCCAGTGGCATGTCCTGCTTCTGCGCGACGCCCTCGTAGCCGTCCGGGAAGGGGATGCCGCGCAGCGTGCCGTCGAGCGTGTAGGACCAGGCGTGGTACGGGCAGGTGAAGCCGTTGGCCTCGCCCCTGGGGGCATCGCAGACGCTGGCGCCGCGGTGCCGGCAGCGGTTCAGCAGGACGTTGATGCCGCCCTTGCGGTCGCGGGTGACGATGACGGGCCGGCGGCCGACCCAGGCGGTACGGAACGTGCCGGGGCGCGGGATCTCGCTCTCATGGGCGACCCACACCCAGGTGCGGTGGAAGATCCGCTCCATCTCCTGCTCGTGCAGGGCCGGATCGGTGTAGAGGGTGCCGGAGACTCGGTCGGTGCCGGCGAGGGCAGCGGCATCGGGCCCCTGGGACGCGGTGGTCATGCGCCGGCCTCCTCGATGGGGCGGCCGGCGGCTTCGGCAGGCCGGTCGTCGGCCCAGGGCTCGGGGAGCGGGCGGCCGACGCGGGCCTCGATCCGCAGGTAACGCCAGAGCCCGTGCTCGCCGACCTGGACGGTACGCAGCAGGTTGCAGGCCTCTGTGACAGTCGGGTACGCGTCGGCCTCGGCGAGGACGTAGCACGTCCAGGGCCAGGCGGCGGACGGGCCGACCATGGTCTGGTCGTCGTCGATGGTGCCGAGCGGGCGCAGGCCGGGCAGCTTGCCGAGTTCGGTGAGGAAGGTGTTGACACCGGTCCACACCTGGCCGCCGGTGCCGGTCGGCAGGTCGAAGAAGTTCTGATTGACGCCGATGCAGAAGAGCACGCGCATCGGAGGAGCGGCGGGTTCGGACACGAGGAAGTACCTCCGAGGTCGGGGGGGAGGGCTTACAGGTAGCCGGGGAACGGGTCCAGGCCGGTGAGGACGGCCCCTGCGGCGTCGTACATGCCCTCCTGGAGGAAGGCGTGCTGGGGGACGACCGCGGCGTCGCGGAGGTGCCGCTGGAGCGGGTGGCCATCGGCGATGGCGGCGATCCCGGCGAGCCGGAAGGCGGCGCGGGTGGCCTCGTCCCCGGCGGCGGCCGCATGGGTGGCGGCGAGCCGCAGGAGGCTGGCCTGCTCGCGGGTGACGGGGTCGCCGGCGAGGACGGTGTCCCAGGCGTCCCCGGTGGTGTCGTAGAAGAAGGCGCGCGCTGCGCGCAATTGCGCCTCCGCGCGGGCGAGTTGGATACGGAAAGTGGCGCGTTCGGCCGGGCGGGGGGCGCCGGTGTGGCCGGCGGTGGCGCCGCGCGCTGTGGCTTCGTCGAGGGCGGCGCGGGCGACGCCGAGTCCGACGACGGCGAGGACCTGGGCGGCGTACGGCAGCACGGGGTAGCGGAAGAGGGGTTCGTCGAGGGTGGGCTCGGCGCCGCGTACGAAGGTGTGGCTGTCGGGAACGGTGACACTGTCCACGGCGAGGTCG
The DNA here is from genome assembly GCF_040301705.1 of Streptomyces sp. NPDC000151. Classification (NCBI taxonomy): domain Bacteria; kingdom Bacillati; phylum Actinomycetota; class Actinomycetes; order Kitasatosporales; family Streptomycetaceae; genus Streptomyces; species Streptomyces sp. NPDC000151. The sequence goes on from NZ_JBEPFC010000067.1 coordinate 21,403, forward strand.
TGACTGCCCGTGCCACGCATGCCGATGACGTCCCAGCTCTCGACGACGGTGACCTCGTCGGGACGGAGCAGCGCGGTGAGCGGCTTGCCCGAGCTCTCGGGCCCGCCCTGGATGCCGACGCCGAGCCAGTCGGCGCCCAGGCAGCCGGAGGCGAACTTCCAGCGGCCGGTGACCCGGTGGCCGCCGTCCACCTGCTGGGCCTTCTGCACCGGGAAGAGCCCGCCGGCGAAGACCACGTCCGGCCCGTCGGCGTAGATCTCGGCCTGCGTCTCCACGGGGAGGGCGGCGAGGTAGGTGAGGGAGGAGCCGAAACTGGCGACCCAGCCCGCCGAGCCGTCCACGGTGGAGATCCGCTCGACGAGTGCGAGGAATTCACCGGGGGGCAGGGCGTCACCGCCGAAACGGCGCGGCGCGCCCGCCCGGTAGACGCCGGCCTTCTTGAACAGGTCGACGACGTCCTGCGGAACGTGCTTCTTCTGCTCGAACTCGGCGCGGCGCTCGGCGACCGCCGCGAGCATACCGGCGACGGGATCGCGTTCAATGTCTGCGAAATGTCCGGCCGGTGGTGCTGCCACAGGTGTCATGGGAATTCCTATCGGCGGGGCGGGATTCCTTTCCCGCTGTTCACCATCAGATTAGGAATCGTCCGCCGGCCTGGCTATTGGTGAACTCCTCCACCCGTTAGGGGATTTCCCCTACGCGCTCGCGCCGTCGCGGGGAACGGGGTCGAGCGGAAGGCGCAGGGTGAACGCGGCACCCCGCGGATGGTGGGGCGCCGCGGTGAGGGTTCCGCCGTGCCGGGCGGCGATGCGATGGCTCAGGGCCAGGCCGATGCCATGGCCGTCGCGCTTGGCGGAGAACGCGCCGTCGAAGATCTGCTCCGGCGGGATCGGCGGCAGCCCGGGTCCGGTGTCCAGGACGGCGAGTTCGGCCAGTCCGCCGTGGCGGCGGGTGCGCAGCGTGACGGCGCCGGCGGCGCCGGGCAGGCCGGCGAGCGCTTCCACGGCGTTGAAGGCCAGGTTCATCACGACCTGCCCGATCAGCACCTCCTCGCAGCGCACGGGAAGCGGCTCCCGGGCCGGTTGCCAGGCGATGGGCACACCGGCCTCCTTGGCGCGGGTCTCGATGAAGTAGCCGCAGTCCGCCACGATGTCGCGCAGGTCGACGCGTTGCGCGGACTGTTCCAGGCGAGTGACGTAGCGGCGCAGGCTGGAGAGGATGTCCGCGGCCCGGTCCAGCTGGCGAGTGGCGTGGTCCAGGCCGAAGACCAGGTGTGCCGGCGCGGCGTCGTCCCCGAGCCGGCTGCGCGCCCCGGCGACGAAGTTGTGGGCGGCGGCGATCGGCTGGGAGACCTCGTGGGCGATCGCCATCGCCATGTCGCCCATCGCGTTGTAGCGGGCCAGATGGTTCAAGTACTGCAGATCGCGGCGGTGTTCCTCGGCGGCCCGCACCTGATCACCGATGTCCCGGAACTGCACCGTCACCACGGGCCCGGCAGCGAGGTCGACACGGGTGGCCACCGCCTCCGTGAGGATCTCGGTGCCGTCCTTGGAGCGGTAACGCCATTCGATGGTGCTCGTTCCCTCGGCGGCGGCCCGGCGCAGCCAGCTCACCCCGATCTCGCGGGCGTACTGCCGGGCGTTGGCGCTCATGTCGGGTGCCTTGAGCGGTCGGAGCTCGTCGACGGTGAATCCGAGGACGTCGCAGGCCGCGGGGTTGGCCCACAGGATGCGCTGGTCCGCGGCGTCGTGCACGAGCACGCAGAGCGGGAGCGCGGCCAGCATCCGTGCGAAGTCGCCGGCGGCGAACGGCGCCGTCTCCGGGCGCACGTCCCCGCTCACCCGGCCAGGCGGCGCACCCCGCACCGCAGCATGTCGCCGACGAGGGCCCCGAGCGTCTCCGCGCCGGTCTTGTCGCGGATGCGTGCCCGATGGGCGTCGACCGTCTTGAGGCTGATGCACAGCGCGGCCGCGATCTCCTTGCTGGGCACCCCTTCGGCGACAAGGTGCAGGATCTCCCGTTCGCGCGGGCTGAGCGCGCCGAGCGCTGCCTCGACGGCCCGCCGCTCGGCGTACTCGGCGTAGCGCTCGCGGGCGGTGTGCAGGGCGCGTTGGACCACTTCCAGCATGTGCTGCGGATCGTAGGGTTTCTCCAGGAAGTCCACGGCCCCTTGCTGGAGGGCGCGTACGCACATCCGGATGTCACCGTGCGCCGAGACGAAAACGATCGCCACGGGAATTCCGGTGGCCGCGAGAAATTCCTGGACCTGGAATCCGCTGAAGCGCGGCATACGGACGTCCAGGACGAGGCAGGCGGGCCTGTCACGGTCGAAAGCATCGAGAAAAGCGGCCGGATCGCTGAAGCAATGGGCATGGATTCCGATGGATTCCAGCAGCCAGCCGAGAGAATCACACAGCGCGGTGTCGTCGTCCAGGATGTACACCACGCCCTCCCCGCCGCCCCCGGGGCCGGCCGGGGTGGCTTCGGGCAGCGTCGCCGTCACCGGGTCACACCGCCCACTCGGCCGAGGCGCTCCAGTAGGCGCGGCCGTCCGCCGTGACACCGGGCTCCCAGGGGGAGGTGCGGCGGAGCGAGGGCTCGGCGCGGGCGGTCGCCGCGTCGGCGCCTTCGGGACCGGTCTCCTCGGCGGGCCAGTGCACCCAGTTGAGCTCGCGTCCCTCCGCGTCATGAAGGGAGAGGTCCACATGCCGCCAGGAGTGGCCGTGCGGATCGGCGTAACACGTGAGCCGCAGGGCCGCGGTGCAGTGAGTGGTGGTCACCGTCGCGCTCCTTTCGTCGGGAGGTCGTGGGAGGTCGTGGGAGTGGTGGGAGGTCACGGCAGGTCAGGCGGGCAGAGCTGCCGTGAACAGGCGTTCGGTACGGAATTCCTGAATGCGCGCGGTCCCCGTCCCGAGCCGGAACGCGACGGTCAGCCGGGCGACGCGCATCTCGGCCGTGCCATCGGCGTAACGGGAGAGCTGCTGCATCAGCCAGACGCCGTGCGCGCTGTCCGCGTCGGCCGTGCAGCTGTCGGCGGGAAACAGCAGGTGCACGTTGGCGGCGAAGTGCGGGCTCGGCGGCAGATGCCGGGCGAGCATCGCCAGGATGGCCGCGCGGCCACGGTGGACTCCGTAGCGGGCGGCGTAGTCGGTGCCCGCGCCGGTCCAGACGGCGTCCTCGGTGAACACCTCGGCGAGCCGGGCGCGGACTTCGTCCCAGGGGGCGGGCGCGGGAACGTCGCACAACCGCAGATAGCGGGTGAGGACGGAGGTGGCGAGCGCCTGGGGGCCCGCCTCGGGGCCGGGCTCGGGGCTGCTGGCGTCAGGCATGCCGCAACGGTAGGAGCGGCGGGCCGGTGGGGGACGGGCGCACAGTGCACGGGGACTCGCCATCCGGTGCACACGTTCCGCACCGCCGGCTCGGTGCGCCGGTGCGGTGCCGCGGCCGGGCCCTCAGCCGGCGGTGCGGGGCGGCAGCCCCTGCCGGGCGCGGTAGGCACCCGGTGCGCAGCCGTACACGGACTTGAAGGTCCGGGAGAAGTGGCGGGCGTCGGTGAGGCCCCAGCGGGCCGCCACCGTCGCCACCGGTACCTCGCACAGGGCCGGGTCGGCGAGGTCGCGCGCACACCGTTGCAGCCGCTGTGCCCGGATCCAGCCCGCGACCGTCATGCCCTGGGCCGAGAACAGCTTGAAGAGGTACCGGCGCGAGATGCCGTGCGCCTGAGCGATGCCCTCCGGGTTCAGCCCGGGGTCGGCCAGCCGCCGCTCGATGTGATCGCGGATGCGCAGCAGCAGGGCCTGACCGGGTTCGGCCGGCGCGACCCGGTCGAGCTGCTCGGCGAGCAGCGCCGTGACCAGCGAGACGGTCGAATCGGCCAGTCGAGCTCCGGTGTGGGGGGCGCACTGGGCGCCGTGCCGCACCAGCGACCGCAGGTGCGGGCCGAGCACGGCGCCCACGCCGTCCGACCCGTCGATCCGGCGTCCGGTGACCGCCCGCAGCGCCTCAGGGCGCAGCGGGATGCGATCACGCGGGATCATGATCATCGCGGTGCTGAACGGCGCCCTGTACGTGAGCTCGTACGGTCTCGCCGCGTCGCACACCACCAGTTCACCCGGCCCGACCAGTTCCGCTTCCGCGCCCTGCCACGCCGCCACGGTGCCGGAGATCTGCAGCAGCACCTTGTAGTAGTCCTCGGCGTGCCGTGCCGCCATCGGCGCCGTACGCCGCACCGCGACAGGCGCGGCCCGCATCGCCCGCAGCCGCACCCCGCCCACCTCGGCCAGCGCCGCCCGCCCGTGGAACGCCGTGCGGGGGCTGCCCCGCCCCGGCACGTCCAGCACGACGTGCATGGCCTCGGCGACGGCCCGAGACCAGTACGCGAACCGCTCCCGGTCCGGCACCTGGTCGGTGGCGATGACGGTCTGCATGGCGCGCACCAGCCTTTCTCGGTGGCGCGAGCATATCCGCGCGCCCAGCAGGGGCCAACGGTCCGCAACCGTCGGTCACCTCCGCGGCCTGCCCGGCATCGGCCGCCCATGGCCGCCCACGGCCGCACCCCCGTTCGCTACGGTTGATCTCGACTTGACGGGGACGGTCGCCGTAATGGCGCCGGGAGCAGGGGAGTTGCGGATGGTGGATCCCATGTCGCTGGCGGCGGTCACGGCGATGCTGGGCGCGGTCGGCACGGGCATGGCGAACGAGGCCGGGAAGCGGGCGCTCGAATCGGTCGGCGGCCTCGCCCGGCGGATCGCGGGGCGTGAGGTCGCGGCGCCGGCGACGCCGGGGGACTGGGACGGTCTGGCCCGGCTCCTCCACGAGGGTGCGCTGCGCGACCCCGGCCACGCGGCGCGGCTCGCCGAAGTACAGGCCCTCGTGCGTGACGCCCTCCCCGAGGTGCGCGCTCGGGCCGTGCCCCAACTCCCACCCTCGCTGCGGTATTTCACCGATCGGGATAGTCAGAAAAGGAGCATGGGACGAGAGTTGGGTCGGCAGTACGCCGGGCGTCCGCGTCGGGTGCTGGTGTTCGGTCCGGAAGGCATGGGGACGAGCGCGCTCGCGCGTCAGTGGGGGTGGCAGGCGACCGCGGCCGGGCACTTCCCGGACGGGCAGGTGTACGTCGATCTTGGCGGCGACGGTGCGGAGGGCGGACTCGATCCGGCCGTGGCGGTCCGCCATGTGCTGCGTGAACTGGGGCTGACCGAGCCGGAGATACCGCCGGGCCGGGCGGAGTGCGTCGCCCTGTTCCGCCGCCTCGTGGCCGGTCTGCGGCTGCTGCTGGTACTGGATCACGCCCACTCCGCGGCGCAGGTCGGGCCGCTGTTCACCGCCGCGCCCGGGGTCTTCACGATCATCGTCGCCCACCACCGACTGGCCGGCCTGGACGCCGTGCCGATCGAGGTCGACCCGCTGCGGAAGAAGGACGCCGTCGCGCTGCTGACCGACCTCGTCGGGGAACGGGCTCTCAAGGCGGCGTCCCGGTCCGCGCTGTCGTCGGTCCTCGCCCGTTGCGGCGGCTCACCGTACGCGCTGCGGGCGATGGCCCCGCGGCTGACCGGACGTCAGGAGACACCCCGCCACCACGAGCACCATGAGGAGCCGGGAATGCCCGAGCGCGAGGCCGGGGACGGCCCGGCCGTCGATCCGGTACGTGATCGCGGTGGACACCCCGAGGATCCCGCCGCGGCGAGCGAACCCGTACCGCCGGTCGTCGAGGACCTCTACCAGGAGCTCACGCCCGCTCCCGCCCGGCTCTACCGGCTGGCGGCCGTGTGGCCGTGGGCCGCGTTTGGTGCCGGGCAGGCCGCGGCGGCCGCGGACGTCGAGGAGGCGGAGGCGGGGCGACTGCTGGAGGTACTGGCGGATCAGGGGCTGTTGGAGCGTACCGATGCGGGGCGCTACCGCTACCGTCCGGCCGTCCGCCGCCACGCCGAGCAGGCGGCCCTCCGGGAGGCGGGCGGCGCGGCGTACGCGCAGGCCGTCCGGCGCACGGTGGAGTGGGCGCTGCGCTTCGCCGTACGCGCCGACCTGGCCGCGCTGCCGCAGCGCTGGCACGTCGGCCCGCTCTACGCCGACGGCCGGCTGACGCCGGGCCCGTACACGGGCCCCGGCGAGGCAGTCGCCGCGCTCGGGGGCGAGCTGGGCAACCTCGTACAGGCCGTGCTGGCCGCCGAGGAGTTCGGGCTCGGCGACGTGGCCTGCCAGCTCTGCGAGGCGCTGTGGGCGTACCAGCTCAAGGCCGGCCGGCACGAGGAACTGCTGCCCGCGCTGCGGGTCGGGGCGCGGGTCGCCGACGCGGTGAGCCCCGGTTCGCGGATGGCCGCCCGTATGCACACACAGCTCGCGCTGGCCTTCGTGGAGCTGCGGCGCTTCGAGGAGGCGGAGACCGAGCTGACGGCCGCCGCCGACGCCGAGCGCGCCCAGGGGCACCTGCGCGGCCGGGCGACCGCCGCGGAGACGCTGGGGCTGGTACGGCTGGCGCAGTGGCGGTACGAGGAGGCGCTGGAGCTGTTCGCCGAGGCGGACGGGTACGTGGCGGAGATCGGGCCTGGGGAAGAGGGGCGTACGGATGTACCGCGCGCCTGGGCACTCCTCCAGCGCCACCGCGGGCGCGCACTGCGGGGCCTCGGCCGGTGGGCCGAGGCCGAGGAGCTGCTGACGCGCGCGCTGGGCTTCTTCAGGGACAGCGGGGAGGCGTACAACGCCGCGCGGACGCTGACCGACCTGGCCGAGACGTACCACCTCGCCGGGCGCGCGGCGGACGCCCTGCCGCTGATCGACGAGGCCGTCGCCGCGCTGGCGGACGAGCGGGCGGAGTACCACCTCGGCCACCTACGGGCGCTGCGCGAACGGTGCACGAGTGGTGCGTGAGCGGTTCGTGAGTGGTTCGTGACGGCTGCTCCGGAGGCAGCGACGGGCGCTGCTCCGGAGGCAGCGACGTGGGCCGCTACGGAGGCGGCGACAGGGGCCGCTCCGGAGGCGGCAACGGGAGCCGCTACGGAGGCAGCGACAGAAGTGCCTACAGGGCCGGGGCCTCGCGACTGACCCGCACCCGGTGGGCCGTCCGTCCCGTCCATACGGTCAGCCCGTCATCCGGCAGCCCGTCGACCCCCTTCCCGCCCGCCAGCCACCCGTACAGCGCCGAGGCGTACGCGGCCGGGTCGGCGCCGGGCAGGCCCGCGGCCGCGCTCCGGTCCGCGGTCAGCCGCAGCAGGTCGCCGTCGCGGGTGCGGACGGTGCAGCCGCCGGGCCCGGTGACGTACGCGGCCAGTCGGCAGTACGGGTGGCGTTCCAGGACCTCCGCCGCCCACGAGGCGGGCGGGCCGAGCCGGGGATCGTCGGCGTGTCCGTAACGGAAGATCACGTCGGCGAGCTCGAGGACCCCGGGGTCGAGGGTGTCCTCGTGCACCGCGATATGCGCCTGCTCCCCGGCCGAGGGCTCGCCGACCGCCTCCGCCGTCCCGCTCCGAAGGTCCGCCCGGCGGACCACCGTCACCTCGCCCGGCCCGAGGAGGCGGGTCAGGACGCGCAACGGAGCGGTGCGCACCGGCGGTTCGTACGGGGGCAGCGGCAGCGGGTCGAGCAGCGCGGGCTCCGGCGGCTCGGGGAGGCCGATGAGCCCGTAGAAGGCGCTGCGGAGCAGCCGCGCCGACTCGCCCGGTGCCGAGGTCGTGAGCTCGGCGGGGCCGGGCAGCGGCCGGTGCCCGGCCAGTGCGGCGTCCAGTTGGGGGCGCAGCGGCGCATACGGGTCCAGCCGCGGCGCCCGCCGTACGAAGTCGGCGACGGGGGAGTCCGCCGCGAGACCCGAAGGCGAGGCCGCGCCGATGAGTACCGGCGTGCCGTGCGCCGCGGCGTAGTACGAGACGGAGCCGTAGTCGCCGATCACGAGGTCCGCGGCGAGCAGCGCCTGCTGCCAGCCCGTCAGCGGGTCGACGAGCGTCAGCCCGGCGCGCCGGGCCCGGTCGAGCCAGGCGCGTATCTGGCCGGGGCCGTGGCCGTGCCAGATGTTCGGGTGCAGCACGGCGGCGGTGCGGTACTCGTCGGCGGGGAGTTCGGCCGTCAGCCGGGCGAGCAGGGCCGGCAGGACGTCGTCGCCGCCGTCCCCGAAGAGCGCTTCCGGGTTCCACGTCGAATTGAGCAGGACGAGCCGCTGGCCCGGGGCGACGCCGAGCGCGCGGCGGAAGCGGTCGCGGTACGGGCGGGCCGCCAGCATACGGTCGAAGCAGGGATCACCGGCCAGTACGGCCGTGGCCGCGGCCTGCGGGCAGGCGGCACGCAGCCGCCGGAGCTGCTCGGGGTGGGAGAGCACCATCGCGTCCGCTATGGGGGCGCCGTCCGCGAGTGTCCACTCCGGACCGAAACCGAACACCGGCGGTTCGGATGCCGACGACGGCTGACCGGGCGCCTCCCCGCGCTCCCCGCCGTCCGGCGTTTGGCGTTTGGCGTTTGGCGTTTCGAGTCTTTTATTGTATCCCGCGCCGTGCGACAGTACGGCCAACTTCCCGGGAAGTTCCGCCAGTTGACCGCCGAAGCTGGCCGTGACGGCGAGGTCCACCGGCGTCCGCAGCGCCTGCTCCCACGGCAGTACCGGTACGCCGGTCTCCGCCAGCAGCTCCGGCACCCCGGCCTGGAACGGCGACGAGCCCGTACACGTGGCGAGCAGCTGCACCCGTAGGTCGTCGCGGAACAGCGGCAGTACGTCCAGCAGCCGGGTCGCCGCCGTCACGTTGTGCACGACCAGCAGCACCTTCCGGCAGCGCCCCCGAGTGGTCCAGCGCGCCGCGTCCGCCCCGACCGGCACCCGTATCCAGCCCGGCTCGACGCACCCCACGGCAACCCCCGTACTTCTCGTACCCCTCGTGCTCCCCGATCCCCCTCACCCTAACCACCGTTCAGTCCACCCTTCGGGTCAGCACCCTCCCCAGGTCGTACCGCACCGGCTCCTCCAGTTGTGCGTACGTGCAGCTCTCCGGGGTGCGGTCCGGGCGCCAGCGGCGGAACTGGGCGGTGTGCCGGAAGCGCTGCCCGTTCTCCATGTGGTCGTACGCCACCTCCAGCACCCGCTCCGGGCGCAGCGGCACCCAGGACAGGTCCTTCTTGCCGCTCCAGCGGCTGGGCGCGCCGGGCAGCCGGGCGGACTCGTGCGCCTCCTCCTCCGCCCAGTGCGCCCAGGGGTGGCCCGCCGCCGACTCCATGCGCAGCGGCTCCAGCTCGGCCACCAGCTCCTCGCGCCGCTTCATGGAGAACGCGGCGCAGACCCCGACGTGCTGCAGCGCGCCGGCCGCGTCGTACAGGCCGAGCAGCAGCGAGCCGACCACCGGGCCGCTCTTGTGGAAGCGGAAGCCGGCGAGCACGCAGTCCGCCGTGCGCTCGTGCTTGATCTTGACCATGACCCGCTCGTTCTGGCGGTACGGCATGTCCAGCGGCTTGGCGATCACGCCGTCCAGACCGGCGCCCTCGTACTCCGTGAACCACTCGGCGGCGACCTCGGGGTCGGTGGTGGCGGGCGCCAGGTGCACCGGCGCCTCGGCGCCTTGCAGGGCCTCGGCCAGCCGGGCGCGCCGCTCCTTCTGGGGCGCGCGGAGCAGCGCTTCGTTGTCCAGCGCCAGCAGGTCGAACGCGACGAAGCCGGCCGGGGTCCGCTCGGCGAGCAGGTCGACGCGGGACTTGGCGGGGTGGATGCGTTCGGTGAGCGCGTCGAAGTCCAGCCGGTCGCCGCGCGCGATCACGATCTCGCCGTCCAGCACGCAGCGCGCGGGCACGTTGGCGCGCAGCGCCTCGACCAGCTCGGGGAAGTAGCGGGTGAGCGGCTTGCCGGTGCGGCTGCCGAGCTCGATCTCGTCGCCGTCCCGGTAGACGATGGCCCGGAAGCCGTCCCATTTGGCCTCGTACTGCATTCCGGACGGGATCTTCGCCGCCGGCTTGGCCAGCATCGGCTTCACGGGCGGCATCACCGGGAGATCCATGTCTTGATTGTGCGCGTACGTCCCTTACGTCGCCCGGCGAGCGCCCTCGGCCGTGCGCGCTTACCGTGGCGGCCATGGGTGGTACAGGCGGTGCCAAGGGTGCGGGCGGTGCGGCGGTGGAGATCGAGGCCGGCGGGCGCACCGTACGGCTGTCCCACCCGGACAAGGTGTACTTCCCGGAGCGCGGCTTCACGAAGCTGGACCTGGCGCAGTACTACCTGGCCGTCGCCGACGGCGTCACCCGGGCGCTGCACGACCGGCCGACGACCCTGGAGCGGTACCCGGACGGGGTCACCGGCGAGTCGTTCTTCCAGAAGCGCGCCCCGAAGAACCGCCCCGACTGGCTGCCGACCGCCCACATCACCTTCCCCAGCGGCCGCTCGGCCGACGAGATCTGCCCCACCGAGCCCGCCGCCGTCCTCTGGGCGGCGAACCTGGGCTGCGTCACCTTCCACCCGTGGCCGGTCCGCCGCGGCCGGCCCGACCACCCCGACGAGCTGCGCATCGACCTCGACCCGCAGCCGGGCACCGGCTACGCGGACGCCGTACGGGCAGCCCACGCGCTGCACGCCCTCCTGGACGAGCTGGGCCTACGGGGCTGGCCGAAGACCTCCGGGGGCCGCGGTCTGCACGTCTACGTACCGATCGCGCCGCGCTGGACGTTCACCGAGGTGCGGCGCGCGGCCATCACCGTGGGGCGCGAGCTGGCCCGCCGGATGCCGGACCAGGTGACCACGGCCTGGTGGAAGGAGGAGCGCGGCGCCCGGATCTTCGTCGACTACAACCAGATGGCGCGCGACCGCACCATCGCCTCCGCCTACTCGGTACGGCCGAACCCGCGTGCCACGGTGTCCGCGCCGCTGCGCTGGGAGGAGCTGGACGACGCCGAGCCGGCCGACTTCGACCTGGCCACGATGCCGGCCCGGTACGCGGAGCGGGGCGACGTGCACGCCGGCATGGCCGAGGAGAGCTTCGGGCTGGAGTCCGTGTTCGAGCTGGCCGACCGCGCCGAGCACGACGGCGGCCTCGGTGATCTGCCCTATCCCCCCGACCACCCGAAGATGCCGGGCGAGCCCACCCGAGTCCAGCCGAGCCGCGCTCGCCACAAGGACTGACGCCCGCTCCCGTAGGCCGCGCGCCCGCATGCCCGTAGGCCCGCGCGTCACACCCGCCCGCCGCGCCTGATGCGCGTCGCCAGCCACAGGTCGAAGCGGTCGTCCGCGTCGTCGAGGCGGCGGCCCGTGAGGGTCATGGCCTTGTCGAGGCGGTTGCGCACGGTGTGGCGGTGGACGCCGAGGCGGCGGCTGGTGGTGTCCCAGGAGCCGCCGGTCTCCAGCCAGGCGGCCAGCGTGGCGATCAGCTCCTCGCCGCTGTCGGCGAGGTCCAGGGGGCCGAGCACGGCGTCCGCGTAGCCGAGGAGGGTGCGCCGGTCGCCGAGCTCCAGGAGCAGCCGGCTGGCCTGGCTCTCGCGGGCCTCGACGGGCGCCCCCGAGGTCCGGCTCAGGCCCAGCAGCCCGGTGGCCTGCCGCAGGGAGGCCCGTACGGCCTCGGGGGCGGCCAGCGGGCCGAGGCCGGCGGGACAGCCCGGTGCGAAGCGGCCGAGGACGTCGCGTACGTCCAGCTCCTCGCCGACCACCGCCTCGACGAGGCCGCCCTCGGTGACCCGTACCAGCCCGCCCGGTACGGCGAGGGCGAGGTCGGCGGCCGACTCCTGGGCGGACTCCGCGGGCGCTTCGACCACCACGCCGCGCACCCGGTCGGTGGCCAGCCCGACCGAGGCGAGGATGTCCTGGGCGCGGCCCGCGGCCCGTTCCTGGCCGGCCGCCGGCTCGGCGAGCAGCTCCGAGAGCAGCGCGGAGCGCCGGCGCCGCTCCGGCTCGTCCATCAGGTGCCGCCGCTCCAGCTCCAGGGAGAGCAGCGAGACCAGGCCGGGGACGACGGCGCGGGCCGAGGCGTCGGGGCCGCCGCTCAGGAGGAGCAGGCCGCGCAGCCGGCGGGCGCCCAGCGGCTGCACCTCCAGCTGCTGCCCGCCGGCCGTACTGGCCGCGCTGCCGCGCAGCCCCCGGGAGGCCACCCGGTCGACGAGGTCGCGGGCGCCGTCCAGTACGGACTCGGCGTCCGGCCCGCCCGAGGCGAGCAGCCGCCCCAGGGGGTCGAGGACCGCGGCACCTACCCCGGTGGCGGCCGTCCACTCCTCCAGCATCGGGCGCAGCCCGTTGTCCGTGGCCGCCGCCGTCAGCCGCCGCTGGGTCGCGAAGGCCCGCTGCAGCACCTGCCGCTCCTCATGGGCGCGCGCCTCGAAGACCGCCTTCGTGACGGCGATGAACGGCACCTCGTCCGGGACGGTGAGCAGCGGCAGGCCGGCCTCCTGCGCCGCGTCCACGAGGGGCTGCGGCGCCGCCTGGTACGGGAGGCCGTGCCCGAGGCCGAGCGCCAGGGCCGCCGCGCCGCCGGCCGCCACGTCGGCGACGTACGCGCGGCAGGCGGCGGGCTCCATCGGGAGCAGCAGCCCGATGGTCATCAGCAGCTCGCCGCCCTGCAGCCACTCGCCGGGATGCAGCAGGTCGGAGACGGTGGCGGCGTCGATGGTGCGGTCCAGCAGCCCGGGCGCGGGGGCGCCGGTGACCGAGAGGTTCAGGTCCGGGCGCGCCAGGAGGTCGGTGAGGTACAGCGGCATAGACATAGTGTCCATCACATATCTATCGAATGGACGATCGGGCGATCGAAGCAGCTCCGAACGGGCCCGTAGGTTCACACCACCGCGATCAGCTGTAGGTCGCATCCCCCGCAGACCCCGCCCCGTACGGCCCCCCAGCCGGTCACCGCACCACCCGAGGAGGACCCATGGCTGCCGCCCCCAGGGTCATCGAACAACGATCGATCGACTATGTGCCCGTGCGCGAGCGCCACGGCAAGGTCTGGCACCAGGGGCCGTTCTGGTTCACCGGGAACTTCGTGCTCACCACGATGGTCACCGGGTTCCTCGGCCCCGAGCTGGGGCTGAGCCTGGGCATGTCCGTGCTGGCCGTCGTCCTCGGCGCCTGTTTCGGCACCTTCTTCATGGCGTTCCACGCCAACCAGGGGCCCCGGATGGGCCTGCCGCAGATGATCCAGTCGAGGGCCCAGTTCGGCACCCGCGGCGCGATCGTCCCCTTCGCCGCCGTCGTCTTCGTCTACATCGGCTTCAACGTCTTCAACGTGGTGCTCGCCACCGAGGGCCTCCAGACGATCCTCCCCGGGGGCAAGACCCTCTGGTACGGCGTGATCATCGCCGTCGCGATCGTCCTCGCGGTCGTCGGCCATGATCTGCTGCACCTCGTCCAGCGCTGGCTGACGTACGTACTGATCGCCGTCTTCGGTGTCCTCACCATCGGAGCGCTCGTCCAGCTGCACCCGGGTACCGCGCACGCCGCAGCGTCCGGGGGCGGCTCGACGTGGACGTCCTTCCTGGTCGTCTTCTCCGCTGCGGCCGGCTACCAGATCAGCTACGCCATCTACGTCTCGGACTACTCCCGTTACCTGCCGCGCGACGTCTCGGCCCGCAAGGTCATCTGGTGGACGTACGCCGGCGCGGCCGGCTCCGCCGTCTGGCTGATGTCGCTCGGCGCGCTGCTGTCCTCCGCGCTGCCCGAGCCGGGCGCGATCACCGGTATCCGTCAGGTCGGCAACGCGATCCTGCCCGGTTTCGGCACCTTCGCCGTGGTGGTCTCCTCCATCGCGCTGATCGGCATCACGGCCGTCAACGCGTACGGCGCGATGCTCACCACCACCAGCGCCGTGGACGCCTTCCGTACGGTCAAGCCGACCGTACGGCTGCGGGTCGCCGGTATCGCGGCGGTGGGCGTCGTCATCTTCACCGTCGCCATGCTGCTCCCGGAGAACTACCTGGAGAGCTTCAACACCTTCGTGCTGATGATGCTGTACTTCCTGGTGCCGTGGACCGCGGTCAACCTGGTGGACTTCTACTGCGTGCGGCGCGGCCACTACGCGGTCACCGCGATCTTCGACTCGAAGGGCGGCATCTACGGCCGCTGGTCCTGGCGCGGCATCGTCTCCTACGTCGTCGGCTTCGCCACGATGATCCCGTTCTTCGCCACCCACGCCTACGAGGGCCCGGCCGCCAAGGCGCTGGGCGGCGCCGACCTCTCCTTCGTGCCCGGCCTGATCATCGGCGGCGGCCTGTACTACCTGCTCAACCGCCGCCTCGACAGGGACACGGAGCTGGCCGCGGTGGCGGCGAGCGAGCGCGAGCTGGACGGCGAGCCGGCGGGGGACGGCGGGCCGTCCCCGAAGGCGGAGTCCGTCACGTCCTGAGGACCGTCACCGACTCCGGGGGCAGCCGCAGGACGCCGTCCGCGCCGGGCTCCTGCGGCGCCGGCCACCCCGCCAGGGGCCGCGCCGCCTCATAGGGCAGCGGAATCACCGCCGTACGGGCGGGGTGCAGGTTCACCGCGACCAGCACCCCGCCTTCGCCGTGTCCGGAGTCGCGCTCCAGCCGCAGCCACCGCCCCTCCTCGTCGTACGCCACCCGTGTCAGCGCGAGGTGGGGCTCGGTGAGCGCGGGGTGGTCGCGGCGGAGCGCCAGCAGCGTGCGGTACCAGCCGAGCAGCTCCGCGTGCGGGGCGCGGGCCGGCTCCGACCAGTCCAGGCAGGAGCGCTCCCGGGTGGCCGGGTCCTGCGGGTCGGGGATCTCCTCGGCCTGCCAGCCGTGCGCGGCGAACTCCCGGCGCCGCCCGTCGCGCACCGCCGCCGCCAGCTCGGGGTCGGTGTGGTCGGTGAAGAACTGCCAGGGCGTGCCCGCGCCCCACTCCTCGCCCATGAAGAGCATCGGCGTGTACGGGGCGCCCAGCACGAGGGCCGCCGCGCAGCCCAGCAGGGCGGGGGAGAGCCGCTCCGAGAGGCGGTCACCGAGCGCGCGGTTCCCGATCTGGTCGTGCGTCTGCGTGTAACCGAGCAATCGGTGTGCGGGGGTGGCGCGTATGTCGAGCGGCGCGCCGTGCCTGCGCTCCCGGAAGCTGGAGTACGTACCGGCGTGGAAGAAGCCGCTGGTCAACGTGGTCGCGAGGGCCGCCATCGGAGCCCGCGCGAAGTCGGCGTAGTAGCCCTGGGACTCGCCGGTGAGCGCCGCGTGCAGGGCGTGGTGGAAGTCGTCGTTCCACTGCGCGTGTAGGCCGTGGCCGCCGTACGGGCGCGGCGCCGTCGTCCGCGGATCGTTCAGGTCGGACTCGGCAATCAGGAACAGCGGACGGCGCAGCTGCGCCCCGAGTGCGTCCACCGCCTCCGACAGCTCGGCGAGGAAGTGCCGGGCCCGGGTGTCGTGCAGCGCGTGCACGGCATCCAGGCGCAGCCCGTCGATCCGGTAGTCGCGCAGCCAGGACAGCGCACTGCCCAGGAAGTACGCGCGGACCTCGTCGGAGCCGGGCGCGTCGAGGTTGACGGCGGCGCCCCAGGGCGTGTGGTGGGTGTCGGTGAAGTACGGCCCGAAGGCGGGCAGGTGGTTGCCGTACGGGCCGAGGTGGTTGTGCACGACGTCCAGGACGACGCCGAGCCCGAGGCCGTGCGCGGCGTCCACGAAGCGCTTCAGCCCGTCCGGGCCGCCGTACGGCTCGTGCACCGCCCACGGGGCGATGCCCTCGTATCCCCAGCCGTGCGTACCGGGGAACGGGCAGACCGGCATCACCTCGATGTGCGTGACGCCGAGGTCCTTCAGATGCGGCAGCCGCTCGACGGCCGCATCGAACGTGCCCCCGGGGGTGAACGTCCCGATGTGCAGCTCGTAGAGGACCGCGCCGGGCAGCCCGCGGCCCGGCCAGTCGTGCCGCCACTCGTACCGGGCGTGGTCCACGACCGCGGCCGGGCCGCCGGGACCGTCCGGCAGCCGGGCC
>NZ_JBEPFC010000068.1:0-36479 GCF_040301705.1 Streptomyces sp. NPDC000151
GCGCCCGCGCGTCGCGCACGGCGCGCGCCGCCCGGTCCAGCCCGTCCGCCCGTCCCGCGAGCCCCTTGACGCGCTCCTCGTGCGTACGGACCTGGAGGCGCGCCTCCATTTCCGTCTGCCGGGCGTTGGCCCCGTCGGCGGCGAGCCGGTCCCGTACGGCGGTGTCCGGCTCCTCCGCTCCCCCCTCACTCGACGCGGCGTCCTCCTCGGCGACGGCGAGACGTTCCGCCAGCTCCTCGGCCTCCTCGGTGGCCCGGGCCAGCGCCTCCTCGGCCTTGGCGACCGCGGCCGCCGACCGCTCGGCCTCGCCCACCGCACCCCTGGCCTGCCCGCCGAGCCGCCCCAGCGACTGGGCGACCTGCGACTTCTCGCGGTCGGCCGCGCGCCGCCGCTCCGCCAGCTCCTCGACCAGCGCGGCCCGTTCGGCCCGCCGCTCGGTGGCCAGCCGCTGGTCCTCCGCCAGCTGCTCGCAGCGCGCGGCCAGCTCCGTCAGCTCCGCCGCCGCCTCGTCGACGGACGCCTGCACCTCCAGCAGGCTCGGCGCACCGGCCGACCCGCCCTGCGCGAAGTGCGCCCCGAGCAGGTCGCCTTCGGCGGTCACGGCGGTCACGCCGGGCCGCGCGGCGACCAGGTCCTCGGCGTCCTCCAGCGTGCTCACCACGACGATGTCGCGCAGCAGCCGCCGCACGGCGGGCAGCAACTCGGCGGGCCCGTCGACCAGTTCGGCGGCAGCGGGCGGCGACCCGTCGGGGGTACGGGCGGCCGGTACCGAGGCGACGACGGCGCCATCGCCGGGGAGTTCGGAGGAGTCGGAGGAGTCCGTCGCCGCGTCCGGACCGCTGCGCGCACCGGGAATCGCGGGGCCTTCGGTACTGTCCTGCCGCTCGTCGTACGAGGCCCCTCCGGGTCCCCCGGCGCTCCGGCTGTCATCCGTCGCCCCGTCAGCACCGGCGGTGCCAGCAGGCCCTGTCGCCCCGTCATGCAAGGCGGTATCCCTCGGCGACCCCGGCAGGGACCGCTCCCCCACCGTCCCGGCCAGCGGGTGCTCGGTCGCCGTCCCGGTCAGCGGGTGCTCGGTCGCCGTCCCGGTCAGCGGGTGTTCGGCCGGGGCGCCGGTCAGCTGGTGCTCCGCCGGTGTCGCCGGGAGGAGGACCGCGCGTCCCGCGTCCTGCTTGCGCAGCAGCCGGATGGCCTCCGCGGCGGTCGCCGGGTCCGCGACGGCGATCGCGTCGGCCGCGGCGCCGAGCGCCGCCGCCACCGGGATCTCGTACCCCGGCTGTACGGTCAGCAGCTCGGCGGCCGGGCCGAGCAGTCCGCCCAGCCGGTCGGCGGCGGCCAGCAGCGCGCCCGTACCGTCCTTGCGGCGCAGGCCCAGCGCCAGCGCGTCGTGCCGGGCTGCGGTCGCGGCGCGCTTGCGTTCCGCCGAGGTCAGCGCCTCGCGGGCCATGGTCAGCGCGCGCTCCGCCGCCGCCAGCTCCTCCTTGGCCCGCTCGTGCCGGCCCGCCAGCTCCTCGTCGCCCGCGTCCAGCCCGTCGACCTCGGCCTTGAGCTGCTCGTACTCCTGCTGCGCCGCCTCCGCGCGGGCCTGCGCCGCGTCCCGCGACTCGGCCAGCCGGTCGATCTCGGCCTGCGCCGAGGCGGCCCGGCCGCGGGCCGCTGTGACCTGGCCGTGCAGCCGGGCCAGCCCCTCGCGCCGGTCGGCGATGGCCCGCGCGGCGTCCCGCAGCCGGCGCTCCTCGTCCTGCAGCTGCCGCTCCAGATCGCTGCGGTGCTCGACCATGTCGTCCAGCGCCCGGGTCGCCGCCTCCAGCGCGGCCTCCAGCTCCGCCTCCTGCTCCCGGATGCGGGCCGCCTCGCGCTCCATCTCCTCCGGGTCGCGGCCGCGGCGCTCCTCGGGGGGCGCGGCCTGCGCGCTCTTCACGCGCGCGTCGGCGAGCGAGATCGTGCCGCGTACCCGCTCCGCGAGCTGCGACAGCTCGTACCAGGTCTGCTGGGCGCGCTGCAGCCGCGGCGTCAGCGTCCGTACCTCTTCCTCCAGGGCCGCCTCGCGCCGCAGCGCCTCCTTCAGCTCGGCCTCGGTGGCCTCCCTGCGCTGCTTCAGCGCGGCCTCGTCCGCGATCTCCGTACGGAGCGCCTCCCGCAGCGTGACCAGGTCGTCGGCGAGCAGCCGCAGCCGGGCGTCGCGGAGGTCGGCCTGGATGACGGCGGCGCGGCGGGCGACGGCGGCCTGCCGGCCGAGCGGCTTGAGCTGGCGCCGCAGCTCGTCGGTGAGGTCCTGCACGCGCGCGAGGTTCGCCTGCATCGCGTCCAGCTTGCGCAGCGCCTTCTCCTTGCGCTTGCGGTGCTTGAGGACGCCGGCGGCCTCTTCGATGAAGGCGCGGCGGCCCATCGGGTCGGCGTGCAGTACGCCGTCGAGCTGGCCCTGGCCGACGATGACGTGCATCTCGCGGCCGATGCCGGAGTCCGACAGCAGCTCCTGGATGTCCAGCAGCCGGCAGGTGTCACCGTTGAGCTGGTACTCGCTGCCGCCGTTGCGGAACATGATCCGCGTGATCGTGACCTCGGCGTACTCGATGGGGAGCGCGCCGTCGGAGTTGTCGATCGTGAGGGAGACCTCGGCGCGGCCCAGCGGCGGGCGCCCCGTGGTCCCGGCGAAGATGACGTCCTCCATCTTGCCGCCGCGCAGCGACTTCGCGCCCTGCTCGCCCATGACCCAGGACAGCGCGTCCACCACGTTGGACTTGCCGGAGCCGTTGGGGCCCACGACGCAGGTGATGCCGGGCTCGAAGCGCAGCGTGGTGGCGGAAGCGAAGGACTTGAATCCTCGCAGGGTCAGGCTCTTGAGGTGCACGCCGTTGGACTCTACCTCTCGCCTACCGGACTTTTCGCCCGTCCCGGCCCGTCCTGGCGCGCCGCGGCGGCCGCGCTCCTGCGGCCGGTCGCGCCCGGTGCCCGCTGCCGTGCCGGGACCTTTTCGGTTTCACCGCGGAACGTGCAGGGCACATCAGACGGTAAGAGGCCGCCGGGAGGCGGGGGCGTGAACGACGAAGGGACGCCGAAGCGTCCCTTGAATCTTCATAGAGCGGTGCCTCAAGTGGCTGTCGTTTCAGCCCGACCGTCCCTTGGGGCGATGGTCAGGTGAGCGCCGGCTCCGCCTGGGGTACGTCGATGCTGTCGAGCAGCGAGTCGCCGTGACGTGCGGCAGCGGACAGCGCGTCGTTCTCCGCCTGAATCCTGACGATCTCGGATTCCAGATCCTGAACACGCTGCTGAAGCCGTCGCATCTCGGAGAGGACTCGGGGGTCGGAGCCGCCGACGTAACCGAGAAGCGCCTTTGCCATGATGGATGGTCCTCCACAATGAGTGACCGACCGAAGCGGTGGTGGGTCGTGAGGGAATCGCACCCGCGGTGTCTGTCATTCTTTGGTCTACGCAATGCCAAACAGCTAAGGTGCGCGGGGATTCCAGAGTCTCACCAAATGGATTGACGGTCAACACGATCACGCCCCGTATCCGAGGGCTCGTGAGCGCACACGCCTGCTGAAGACTCGCGGCGGCGCTCCGGAAACGGCCCCGGGGGCGTGGAGATCATCCTTACTGCCGCAGCCTTCCATGGGACGGCGAAATTGGCAACCACCAGCCGGTTTCTGCCTCCAGCAGGTGCCCGCGGCATGTCACGGGGCGGGTCGCGGGCGGCCCGGGCGACGGGTCGGCGGCCCTTCGTCAGCGGATGGCGAAGGTGCCGTACCCGCCTCGCGGCGTGTCCCAAATCTCAGTGACGCCGTCGACCCGCCCGGGCGTGTCCCCGGTACGCAGCCACTCCAGCAACTCCTCGCACCGCTCCCGGGGCCCCTCGGCCACGACCTGGACGCGGCCGTCCTCCAGATTGAGGGCGAAGCCGACCAAGCTCCCGATGCGCAGCGCGTTGGCCCGGGTGAACCATCGGAAGCCGACACCTTGCACACGGCCGCGCACCCAGGCCGTCAGACGGACATCTTCGTTCATGTGAGCACGCTAACCGGCCAATTGCTCAACGAGCACTTCGGCCCCATGCGTCGTGCCGTACAGTCACGCGGCATCACCAGTCACTCGTACGGGTGATTCGCCATTGACGTTCGCGGACGGAAGGAAGTCAGGGGATGGGCCGCCATCGACGCACCGCTCCCGTACCCGGAGCGCCGGCAGCCGAACCCACGACGGGCCGCCACCGCTCCGGCGGGGCGCCCGGCCACACTGGCCCCTTCCGCCCTACCCACCCCTTGCGCCCCGGTGGCATCCTGCGCACCGCTCCCGTACGGACCGGCCTGCTGGGCGTGTCGGCGGCGCTGGCGATGGGGGCCGTGGCGGTCTCGGCGGGGCTGGTACCGGGGAACGGCCCGTACGACCCGGAGCGCGCGGACGGCCCCGGCGGCCGGGTCAGCGCCGGCGCGCTGCCGGACGTGACCGCCACCCAGGGCGCACGGTCCCCGCTCCCCGCCGACCGCGGCGCCCGCCCGGCCGACCGCGGCGCCGCCCGCCCGGACGCACCCGGTGCCCGCCCGTCGCCCAGCGCGTCTCCGTCGGCAGGCGCGGCTTCCGGTACGGACGACGCCGAGCCCTCGGGCAAGGCGGGCCGCGACGCCGGCGACGGCGACGGCCGCTCCCGCTCCACGCCCGACAACCGCGGCGCCTCCCCCGAGGCCGCGCAGCCCACCACGCCCGCTTCGTCCGCCGCCCCTGCCGCGGGCTCGGCCTCCGCTCGGGTCCTCTCCCTGGTCAACCAGGAACGCGACAAGGCGGGCTGCGCCCCGCTCACCGCGGACGCGGCCCTCACCGACCTGGCGCAGACGTTCAGCGAGGACATGGCCCGGCGCGACTTCTTCGCCCACACCGACCCGGACGGCGCCACGCCCTGGGACCGCGCGAAGACCGCCGGCGTCACCGGCCTCGGCGGCGAGAACATCGCCCGCGGCCAGACCACCCCCGAGGCCGTCATGGACTCCTGGATGAACAGCCCCGGCCACCGCGCCAACATCCTCAACTGCGCCTACCGAACCCTCGGCGTAGGCACCCACCAGGCCCCGGGCGGCCCCTGGTGGACCCAGGACTTCGGCTTCTAAGCCCCCCAAGGGCGACATCTGCGCACCCCTGCGCCCCCGATTGCCGCATCGGCCTCCTGGCCGTCCGCTGCTACGCCTGCTGGAGCGTTGCGTCAACGCACTCGCCTTGCAGGACCGCGCCCTCGCCCCTTCTCGCGGCGACCCCGGACCCGACGAGCACACGTGGCACGAGCCGCCGCCCTGCCCCGACTGCGGAGCGGTGGGCAGCGTCCGGCGCACCAACTACGACCGCTGGGTGCGCCTGGCCGCCAAGGATCTCCCGGCCAAGGACGTGCCTCCTGAGCACCGCTGGCGACTGGAGACCGTCCGGACTCGGCACTCCTCGTACGGCGTCGGCCTCGTGGCCATGCGCCTCGGTGCCATCGAACCGCTTCCATCCGATCTTGTCTGCCCCGCGCACCGGACTGTGTGCCTGTGCCCCGAAGCCGAAGAAGAACGGCAGCGGTGGTATCGCGGCGGCTGACGCGAGCGCCGGACTCCTACCTCGGCCGCGGCGCCCTCTGGCACTTCGGGCAGTAGTAACTCGACCGGTTCATCCACGAGCGGCGGCGGATCGGGGTCGTGCAGCGGCGGCAGGGTTCGTCCTCGCGGCCGTAGGCGTCCAGGGAGCGTTCGAAGTAGCCGGACTCGCCGTTGACGTTGACGTAGAGGCTGTCGAAGCTCGTGCCGCCGACGGCGAGGGCGGCCGTCATGACGTCGCGGATGTGGCCGAGGAGTTCGGTGGTGCGGGGGCGGGTGAGGGTGGCCGTGGGGCGGTCGTAGTGCAGCTTGGCGCGCCACAGCGCCTCGTCGGCGTAGATGTTGCCGACGCCGCTGATCAGGGACTGGTCCAGGAGCGCGCGCTTGATCGTCGTACGGCGGCGGCGCAGCGCTTCGTGGAACGCGGCGTCGTCGAAGGCCGCGTCGAGGGGGTCGCGCGCGATGTGGGCGATCACGTCGGGGAGGCCGTCCGGGTCGCCGGGGACGGTGGGGTGGAGGGAGAGGCCGCCGAAGGTGCGCTGGTCGACGAAGCGGAGTTCGGTGTCGGTCGTGTCCTCGGGGAGGTCGGCTGCCGGCGCGACGCCGGGGGCGGCGGCCGCGTCGTCCGGTACGGTCGCCGCGTCCGTGAAGCGGATGCGGACGCGGAGGTGCTTCTCGTCGGGCGCGTCCTGCGGCTGGACCAGGAGCTGGCCGCTCATGCCGAGGTGGGCCAGTACCGAGAGGTCGCCGGCGAGCGGCAGCCACAGGTACTTACCGCGGCGGCGGGCCTCGCCGACGCGGTGGCCGGCCAGCTGTGCGGCGAAGTCCGCGCCGCCCGCCGTGTGGCGGCGCACCGCCCGCGGGTGCAGGACCTCCACCGTGTCGATCGTGCGGCCGCTGACCCAGCGCTCCAGACCGCGCCGTACGACCTCGACCTCGGGCAGCTCGGGCAAGGGATCTCCTCGGGACGTTGAGCACGGTGTGCGCGGTGGGGCCGCTGCGACGAAGCGGGTTCCAGGCGCCGGGAAAAGGAAACCCCGCCCGTCCTGCCCCTGTGAAGGGGTGGTCGGGCGGGGATCCGCGTGCGCGGGGCACGCGGCGCGCATTCAGCTCGCGGGGCCGCCGGCAGCGGCTTCCGTGGTGGCTTCCGAGGCGGCCTTGGCCGCCTCGTCCGCCGCCGCGCGGATCTCCCGCCAGGCGGACTCCGCCGCCTGCTGCTCGGCTTCCTTCTTGCTGCGGCCGGTGCCGGTGCCGTACGAGACACCACCGACGCGGGCGGCAGCAGTGAAGGTCTTCTCGTGGTCCGGGCCGGTCTCCGTGACCAGGTATTCCGGGACCCCGAGTCCTTCGGTCGCGGTCAGTTCCTGGAGGCTGGTCTTCCAGTCCAGGCCGGCGCCGAGGCTGGAGGACTTCTCGATCAGCGGGTCGAACAGGCGGTGCACCAGTTCGCAGGCCGCGTCGAGGCCCTGATCCAGGTAGACAGCGCCGATGACCGCTTCGAGTGTGTCGGCGAGGATGGATGCCTTGTCCCGGCCGCCGGTGCCTTCTTCACCCCGGCCGAGCCGGATGAAGGCACCGAGGTCCAGGCCGCGGCCCACCTCGGCGAGCGCACGCGAGTTGACCACCGCGGCCCGCAGCTTGGCCAGCTGGCCTTCGGGCAGGTCGGGGTGGATGCGGTACAGCGTGTCGGTGACCACCAGGCCCAGGACGGAGTCCCCGAGGAACTCCAGCCGTTCATTGGTGGGCAGCCCGCCGTTCTCGTATGCGAACGAGCGGTGCGTCAGCGCACGCACCAGAAGGGCGGACTCGAGCTTGTACCCGAGCCGCCCTTCCAGAAGCGTGTGGGACGAGGCCGTGTCCGCAGACGGAGTCTTCGAGGAGTTCTTCGACGAATCAGCGTCTGACATTGAGCCCGTCACCAGCCGCTCAGACCTCGAGGACCTGGCGCTTGTTGTAGGTGCCGCAAGCCGGGCACGCGATGTGCTGCTGCTTGGGCTCGTGGCAGCGCTCGCACGCCACCAGGGTGGGGACCGCAGCCTTCCACTGCGACCGGCGGTGGCGCGTGTTGCTGCGCGACATCTTCCGCTTCGGAACAGCCACGGCTACTTCTCCTGCTTCTCGTCGACGCCCGCTTCGGCGCCGCCCATGTTGTCCTTCTCGCCGTCCTGGTCGGTCACAGCGAGTCCCTGCAGTGCCGCCCAACGGATGTCGACGGCGTCGTGATGGTGGTCCGGGTCGTCCGCGAGCCGGGCTCCACAATCGGAGCACAGGCCCGGACAGTCGTCCTGGCACACCGGCTGCAACGGCAGTGCGAGCACCACCGCATCGCGCAGCACGGCTTCGAGGTCGAACAAGTCGTCCTCGAGGAAGAGGGTGTCCTCCTCGTCCTCGGCGTCGTCGCCTGCGTCCGCTGGACGGACCCGGGCGTCGGCGTCGGGGTAGGAGAACATCTCCTGGAAGTCCGCTTCGAGCTCACGCTCGATCGGCTCCAGACACCTTACGCACTCCCCTGTCACGGATGCACGGCCGGTGCCTGTGACAAGCACCCCGTCCATGACCGACTCCAGGCGGAGGTCGAGCTCCACCGGCGCGCCCTCGGGCACTCCGATGACCTCGTTGCCGAGGTCCGAGGGGGCCTCGACGGAGCGGGACACCTTCTTCATCGCGCCGGGACGACGACCCAGCTCGCGTGTATCGAACACGAGCGGAGAACGGTGGTCGAGGCGGGCGTTGATGGCTTCCTGCTTTCTACGGCGGTACGGCCGCCCGTTTCCGCACGAGGCGGTGGTCGGGCAGCACAGATCGCGGACGTATGCGCGACCGAACAGCCAGGATACTGGACGTGCCGCGATTGACCCAATCCACGGCCGGCGCCCCCGGCACCGCCGGCCCTGCAGACGCGTCAGTGCCCCTGCTCGTACTGCCGCAGCTGGTCGAGGTCGATCATGCTGGTGTCGAAGAGGCTGGTCTCGTCCAGGGCGGCGGGCTGCTGTCCGTGGTGCTGGGGCTGCTGAGGCTGCTGCGGCTGCTCGCCGTGCGGGAACTGCTGGGCCTGCTGCGGGACGTACGCGGCGGGGTCGTAGCCCTGCTGCTGGGCCTGCTGCTGCCAGCCGTAGCCGTAGGGGTCCTGCTGCTGGGCGTACTGCTGCGGCTGCTGGTAGCCGTACGCGTCCTGGCCGTAGCCGGCCGTGGCGTAGTAGTCCTGCTGCGGCGCCCCGGCGGCGGGCTCCAGGCCGGGCTGCTGTACGAAGGGCTGTCCCGCCGGCTGCCCCGCCTGCTGGTCGCCGGGCTGGGCCGCGGGCGCCTGGGGCGCGGCGGGCTGCTGGGCGGCGGCGAGGTCGGCGAGGTACTCGGCGTCGCCGGACTGGGGCAGGCCCGTCGCGGGGTCCGTGTGCGCGGCGAACCGGTCGCCCAGCTCGTCGCTGGGCTGCGCCCCGAGCAGCTTCTGACGGCCGCGCCCGACCGCCTCCAGGGTCTTGGTCAGCACCGCCTCGAAGGCGCCGAACTTGGCGTCCACGTACGCGTCGGCCCGCTGCCGCAGCGTCTCCGGGTCGGCGCTGCGCTCGGGCGCCTCGGTGTCCGCGTACCCCGCCTCGTCCAGGCCGGGGCCGCGGCCGAGCAGCTTCTCGCGCCCCCGGTCCACCGACCCGATGGTCTTGGTCAGCACGACCTCGAAGTTGGCGAGCTTGCTGTCGACGTAGTCGTCGGCCTCGGCGCGGATCTCCTCGGCCTCCCGGCGGGCCTCCGCGAGGATGCGGTCGGCCTCCTCCTGGGACTGCCGGGCGACCTCGGTCTCGGAGAGCAGCGAGCCGCGCTGGGCGTGCGCGCTCTCGATGATCCGCTCCGCCTCGGCGCGGGCGTCCTCGACCATCTGCTCGCGCCCGCCGAGCAGCTCCTGCGCCTGCGCGAGCGACCCCGGGAGCGCGGCCCGCACCTCTTCGAGCTTGGCCAGCAGCTCGGCGCGGTTGACCACGCAGGAGGCCGACATGGGCATGGACCGGGCATGGCCGACGGTCTCGACGATCTCGTCGAGCTTCTTCTGCACGTCCACTGGGGGCTCGCCACTCTCTGGGGGATGAAACGACGGAACGGGGACGACTGTACGGCCCTCGCCCCCGCCCCCGACACCCACTGACGTACCGTCAGCCGGTCGGCCCCGCAACGCTTCCGGCGTCACTTCTCCCCGAGGCGCTCCGTAAGGGCTTCGAAGACGAAGTCCGGTACCAGGTGGGACACGTCACCGCCCCAGGCCGCGACCTCCTTGACCAGGCTGGAGGAGAGGAAGCTGTAGGTCGGGTTGGTGGGGACGAAGAGCGTCTCCACGCCCGAGAGGCCGTTGTTCATCTGGGCCATCTGCAGCTCGTAGTCGAAGTCGCTGACCGCGCGCAGGCCCTTCACGATGGCCGGAATGTCGCGCTGCTTGCAGAAGTCGACGAGGAGGCCGTGGAACGCCTCGACCTCGACATTGCCGTACTCGGCGGTCGCCCGGCGAATCAGCTCGATCCGCTCCTCGACCGTGAACAGGCCCTGCTTGGACTTGTTGATCATCACGGCGACGTGGACCACGTCGTAGAGCTTGGAGGCCCGGGCGATGATGTCCAGGTGCCCATTGGTGACGGGGTCGAACGACCCCGGACAGACGGCACGGCGCACTTGAGGTTCCTCGCTCTCCGATCCGGTCATGACTCGCTTGCCGACGTGGCGTTCCCGTCAGGGCGGTCGCCGGCGTTCCCGTCGGCGTCCTCGCACGTCGAAGCGGCGCGACCGTACCAAAGCGTGGCCTCGCCGTAGCGGCGGGAGCGCAGACCCGTGAATCCGTCGGGCCAGCGGAATTCCCCGCCCCTGGTGCTGCGCTCCACGGTGGCGAGCGCGTCGTCCGTGATCCAGCCCTGGGAGCGGAGTGTGAGGAGGATCTCGCGAAGATCGTCGTCGGTGACGGCGTACGGCGGGTCCAGGAAGACGAGGTCGTACGGCTCGCCGGAGACCGGCCCGGCCACGACCTGTTCGGCCTTCGCGGCGCGGAATTCGGCGCCCGGGAGGCCGATGCCGCGGATGTTCTCGCGGATCGTGCGGGCGGCCTTCGGGTCGGCCTCGGCCAGCAGCACGGCCGCGGCGCCCCGGGAGAGCGCCTCCAGGCCGACCGCGCCCGAGCCGCCGTACAGATCCAGCACCCGGGCCCCGGTCAGCGGGCCGTCCAGCGCCTCCCAGGTGGAGAACAGGCCCTCGCGCGCCCGGTCGGAGGTCGGGCGGGTGCCCGTGCCGGGCGGCACGGCCAGGCGCCGGCCGCCGGCCACGCCGGCGATCACGCGGGTCATACGATTCTCGTCCTCAGCTGTGCGGCCCATGCGGCCCATGGGCGGGGCGGGGCCGGGAGCGGTCCCGCACCCCCACGATATGGCGTACGGGCCCCGGAGCCCGCGCCGAAGCGGGCGCTACCGGTCGTCGGCCTCCTCCGCGCCACCCACCAGGGCCGGTGAGGCGTACCGCGACCAGGACAGGCAGCCGTCCGGCGGGCAGTACTCGGGGCGGCGCGGGTCGTGGCCGAGCTCGCGCAGCTTCGTCCGTACCGAATCGGGCGTGCGGCCGAAGCGGGCGGCGACGCGCGCGATGGTCTCGCCCGCGTGGAACCGGCGCGTCAGGTCCTCCTCGTGCTGCGGCACCCAGGGCGCGCCGTGCCCGGGGAACAGCTCGCGCAGCACATCGCGGTCCGGTATCGGCTCGGCCACGTCGGCGACCAGCGCGAGGGCGCGCAAGGCGCGGTTCAGTGCGATCCGCAGGGCCGGGACCTCGGCCAGGGGCAGGGTGAGGGCGCCGGAGGCGAGGAGGGTCTCGGGGGCCTCCTCCTGCCAGCCCGTGAAGGTGAGCGTGACGGTCGCGTCGTCGTCGCTGGCGAGCTCGATGCGGAAGATCTTGTCGCCGAGCGGGAGTTCGTTCAGATGCCGGAATGCCATGAAACGGCCCCCCTGGTCCGCGCACGGCCGGCCGCCGAGGAAACGCGCACGGGCCGGCTCGTACGGGATTCAGTCTCCCAGGGGGGTCTGACAATGGGCCCGCGCCGCACGCCTGTTGCGGCACCGCCCGGTCCCGGCGCGCCCCGGGCCGGGACCGTCGCCCTCACCCCTTGTCGAGGTAACTCTCCCGCTCGGTGTCCAGCAGCGCGTCCAACGCGACCCGCAGCTCGGGCAGTCCGGCCAGCTCCGGGTCGTTCGCCACGGTCGCCGTCGCCTCCTCCCGGGCCGCCTCGATCACGTCCTCGTCCTCGATGACGGCGAGCATCCGGAGGCTGGAGCGCACCCCGGACTGCGCCTGCCCCAGGACGTCGCCCTCGCGCCGCTGCTCCAGGTCGATCCGGGACAGCTCGAAGCCGTCCAGCGTGCTCGCCACGGCGCCCAGCCGGGCCCGCGCCGGGCTCGCCTCGGGCATCTCCGTCACCAGCAGGCACAGGCCGGGCGCCGAACCGCGGCCCACCCGGCCGCGCAGCTGGTGCAGCTGCGAGACGCCGAACCGGTCCGCGTCCATGATCACCATCGCGGTCGCGTTCGGGACGTTCACCCCCACCTCGATGACGGTCGTCGCCACGAGGACGTCGACCTCGCCGGCGGCGAACCGGCGCATCACGTCGTCCTTGTCGTCCGGCTGCATCCGCCCGTGCAGCACCTCCACGCGCAGCCCCGCGAGCGGGCCCTTGGCCAGCTGCTCGGCGACGTCCAGTACGGCCAGCGGCGGCCGCTTCTCGGCCTCCTCCGCCGCGCCGGCCTCCTCCTCGGCCGCCTCGGCCTTCTTCTTCGCGCCCTTCGCGCCCTTGGGCTCCTCCGCCTCGTCGCCGATCCGCGGGCAGACCACGTACGCCTGGTGGCCGCCCTCGACCTCCTCCCGCACCCGCTCCCAGGCGCGCGCGAGGAAGTGCGGCTTGTCCTTGGCCGGCACCACATGGCTGGCGATCGGCGACCGCCCGGCCGGCAACTGGTCCAGTACGGACGTCTCCAGGTCGCCGAAGACCGTCATCGCGACCGTGCGCGGAATGGGCGTCGCCGTCATCACCAGGAGGTGCGGCGGCTGCTTGCCCTTGGAGCGCAGCGCGTCCCGCTGCTCCACACCGAACCGGTGCTGCTCGTCCACCACGACCAGCCCCAGGTCGTGGAACTGCACCTTGTCCTCGATCAGCGCATGCGTACCGATCACGAGCCCCGCCTCGCCCGTCACGAGGTCCAGCAGCGCCTGCCGCCGCGCGGCCGTGCCCATCGAACCGGTCAGCAGCACGACCTTCGTCCCGCGCTCCGCCCCGCCGAGCATCCCGCCCTCGGCCAGCTCCCCCATCATCTCGGTGATCGAGCGGTGGTGCTGCTGCGCCAGCACCTCGGTCGGCGCCAGCATCGCCGCCTGCCCTCCGGTGTCCACCACGGCGAGCATGGCCCGCAGCGCCACCATGGTGTTGTGCGTCACCGTGAAGTGGTCGGTCACGTACGCATGGCTCGGGTGCGCGACGCTGATGCACTGCACGGGCTTCCTACCGACGTACTCCACGGCCCGGATGCCCCGGCGGAAGGTGTTGTACTTCGGCCGTCCGTGCATGCGGCCGGCCTTCCGGGCGAGCCTGAACGGCGGGTATTCGTCGGGCAGAGCCACGGAAACGTTGAAGGCGTCCCGCTTGGGCAGGACCCGTGCGCGCCCGCCCAACGAGCGCACGAGCCACGCCACGTCATCGGCCAGCCGTCGCGAGGCCGAGCAGAAGGAGGCGGCCAGGCCGTTCTGCTGGACCGTACCGTCCGTGTCCATGAGCCCCTGCAGGGCGGCCAGCCGGTCCTTGACCGGCGCGTTCTTGTATCCGGCCGGAACGAACTTCTCGTGCGACGTGACGCCCCAGAGGCCGAGATCGCGCAAGGCCTGGATCACGGGGTTCCGGCGAGCTCCCCCCTTGGGTGCGGACAGCTGGATCGTGTGGTCACAATCCGAGCCGGTGACCGGCACGAGCCTGCAGTGCGGCGCCACTGCGGCGCCTGCCGCCACAAGCAGTTCGTCGTCCATGCTGGACAACCGGAGGTTGTGCCGGAAGGAACCGTCTCCCAAGAGGAGACCCAGCAGATACGAATCCAACGGGCGGCCTTCACCGCCCTCCAGGTCCACCGGCACTGCGGGCGCGATGTACCACTTCGACGAGCCGTTGGCCTTGAAGGTGTCCGTTCTGATCTCGCGGGTCGTCAGCACCTTCGGCCGTTCGCCACGGTGCAGCGCGCAACTCGTCCCGACGATCCAGAGGTGTTCGTCGTCGCATTCGACAGAACTACCGTCGGAGAGCACGAGACGCCACACCTCCCGCTCGCCTTGCGGAAAGACACCGTCCACCACAGCGATCTCGCCATTCGGCACCACCACTTCGTCACCGAGCGCCATGTCCCCCATGCGGCGGAATCCCTGGGGGGCCAGGACCGAGGAATCGAGCGGCTGTGCCTTCCCGCTGCCCACCTCCCCCTGGAGGAGGCGGTGCATCGGGTGGTCCGTGGCCAGGTCGTCGAAGATTTCGCGGCTGACCTTCTGCTGGCCGTCGGTGAGGGTGAAGGGCAGCCGGGCGTCGAAGGCGTCCAGCAGGCCGTCCTCGGTCAGCGGGCGGGGGACGGCGGGGAGCTGGGTCTCGGCGAAGCGGCGGCGGGCCAGCGCGACCTGGAGGACGAACGCCTCGTCCCACTTCAGGCGGGCCCGGGCGTCGGCGATGTCGGCCTTGGTGGCGGGCCGGTGGATCTTCAGCAGGGCCTCGGGCAGCGGGACCAGGCCGCGGCCCTCGCGGAGCGCGGGCGGCAGCGGGTCGACCGCCTCCCGGGCGCTGGGCAGCACCGCGTCGACCGCCTTGGCGACCTTCCAGGACGGCATCTTCTGGGCCGCCGGGTAGATCGGCAGGAGCTGGCCGGCGAAGGCGTCCACGGCGTCGTCGCCGCCCTCGCCCGCGAGGAGTTCGTACTCGGGGTGGGCGAGCTGGAGCTTGCGGTTGAAGACCGAGACCTTGCCCGCGAACATCGCGCGGCGGCCCGGGAGGAGGTCGTGCCGCGGCTTGTGGATGCCCTTGCCGAAGAAGACCAGCTGGAGCCGGCCGCTGCCGTCGGTGAGCGTGACCTCCAGGCGCTGGCCGCGGCCGTGGTTGAAGGTGTGCACGCGGGCGTCGGCGACCCGGGCGACGACCGTGACGTGCTCGTCGAGCGGGAGGTCGGCGAGGGTGGTCAGCTCGCCGCGCTCGGCGTACCGCCGGGGGTAGTGGTGCAGCAGATCGCCGACCGTGTGCAGGCCGAGGTGCTCGGCCAGCACCTTCGCGGTGGTGCCGCCGAGGATCTTCTTCAGTGGTTCATCCAGCACGGGTCCATTGCACACCACGCCACTGACAAGCGGCGGGAGGACCGGTGAACAGGCCGCGGGGAGGCGGCTACTCCACACCGATCAGCAGCAGCGACGACTGCCGGC
This sequence comes from Streptomyces sp. NPDC000151, assembly GCF_040301705.1. Taxonomy (NCBI): domain Bacteria; kingdom Bacillati; phylum Actinomycetota; class Actinomycetes; order Kitasatosporales; family Streptomycetaceae; genus Streptomyces; species Streptomyces sp. NPDC000151. The sequence continues at coordinate 15,006 of NZ_JBEPFC010000068.1, forward strand.
CCCCGGCGTACACCACCGTGTCCACGGCCAGGTAGCGCTCGCGTACGTGGCGTTCGAGGCGGTCGGCCAGGTCCTGGGGGAAGTCCTCGCCGCACACGAGGGTGACCATCTCGCCGCCCGCCGAGAGCATCCGGTCCAGTACGTCGAGGGCGGTGGCCGCCGGGTCCGCGCCGATCACCGCGACGTCGCCGTCCACCAGCCCCAGTATGTCCCCGGCCTGGCAGACCCCGGCCATCGTCCAGGACTGCCGCTCGGCGACCGTCAGCTCGCCGTAGCGGGTGGCGCCCGCCGCCGAGGTCATCGCCACCACGTCCTCGTCGAACGTGCGGCCGGACTCATGGACGGCCAGCGCCGCGATGCCCTGGACCGCGGCCCGGGTGGGGATCACGGCGACGCGCACGCCTTCGGTACGGGCCTGGCCGGCCGCTGCCGCGGCCGTGTGCCGCAGGTCGGCGTCGTTCGGCAGCAGCACCACCTCGCGGGCGTGCGCCTGCCGGATCGCCTGGACCAGCTCGCCGCTGGCGGGCGGCTCCCCGGGGCGTACGGAGACCACCGTCGCGCCGGCCTCGGCGCACAGCCCGGCCAGCCCGTCTCCCGGTACCACCGCGACCACGGCCCGTTCCGCGCGCTCCGGGGCCGCGCTCCGGGCGGCCTCGGCGCCCGCGAAGTGCGTGATGCGGATCCGGTACGGGCGGCCCGCCTCGATGCCCGCCTCGACGGCCGCGCCCGCGTCGTCCACGTGCACGTGGACGTTCCACAGGCCGTCCCCGCCGACCACGACCAGGGAGTCGCCGAGCCCGTCGAGCCGGGTGCGCAGCCGGGCCACGGCCTCGTCGTCGGCCTCCAGGAGGTAGATCACCTCGAAGGCGGGGCCGTCGGCGGCGGCGTGCTCGTCGGGGCCGCAGCCGCCGGCCTCGGTGACGACCGTGGCGGGGTCCGTGCCGCTCCAGGAGGCGGGGGCGCCCACGGCGATCCGTACGCCGCCGGTCGCTGCCGTGCGCTCCCCGGACAGCGCGTCCGCGAGCGCGCCCAGGACGGCGACCAGGCCGCAGCCGCCCGCGTCGACCACACCGGCCCTGCCCAGCACCGCGAGCTGCCCAGGAGTGGCGTCCAGCGCCTTCCTGGCGCCCTCGTGGGCCGCGCGGGCCACCGCCACCACGTCACCGGCCGGCACGGCCCCCTCGGCGGCGTCGGCGGCGGCCGTCGCCACGGTGAGGACCGTGCCCTCCACGGGGTGCGCCACCGCCTCGTACGTGGACGCCGCGGCCCGCCGCAGTGCACGCGCCAGTGCCTCGGCCGTCCCGTGATCCGCCGCCCCGGGGGCGTGCGCCAGTACCTCCGTCATGCCGCGCAGCAGCTGCGCCAGGATGGTGCCGGAGTTGCCGCGGGCCCCGATGAGCGCGCCGTGCGCCATCGCGCCGATCGCGTCGGCGAGGCCGGGCGCGGTACCGGAGGCGGCGTGCCCGTCGAAGGCGGCGTCGACCGCGCGGGCGGCGGATTCCACGGTCAGGTAGAGGTTGGTGCCGGTGTCACCGTCCGCGACCGGGTAGACGTTGATCGCGTCGATCCGCTCGCGGTCCCGGCCGAGCGCCTCCAGGGCCAGCCCGCACCAGGCGCGGACCGCGGCAGCGTCGAGCGTGTGCGGCACCGTGCGTCCTCGGGGCACCGTGCGTCCTCCTCGGTCGCTGTATGTCCTCCCCGGTCGGGGCAGGCAGTGCACCGCAGGGTAGCCGCGGACGGGACCGGTGCTCGGGCGGGGGCCCCGGGCGGTCATGGTAGTTTCGTAGGGCGGGAGCGGTCGTTGTATGCTGCTCCGGTTGCCCGATGCGAATCGGGCTTTTTCCCCTCCCGGCACCGCTTGTCGTTCAATGCACTCGGCGCGCTGGGAATTACCGTAAGTGCATCTGAAGTCTTTGGAGTGACCCGTGGCTGCCAACTGCGACGTCTGCGGCAAGGGGCCGGGCTTCGGCAAGAGCGTTTCTCACTCGCACCGCCGCACCAACCGTCGTTGGAACCCCAACATTCAGACGGTGCGCGCTGTGATCGGGCGCACGCCGAAGCGGCTCAACGTCTGCACCTCGTGCATCAAGGCCGGCAAGGTCGCGCGCTGACGTTACGTCGTGGCGCAGCCTCTGCCGGTTGCCTTGAAGCCGGTCCACCTCCGGGTGGGCCGGCTTTTCTGTTGTCCGGGGGGCCGCGCGGGCGGGGCGTGCCCCACGAGGGACGCCCCCGCGGCGGCGGTCAGCGCAGCCGCCACCCGTGGTCGACGGGCCCGATGCCGCCGCCCAGCCGGAAGCCGGCCGCGATCGCGCCCGTGACGTACTCCTTCGCCGCCGCCACGGCCTCCGGAACGGTATCGCCGTGCGCCAGCCGGGCGGCGATCGCGCTGGCGAGCGTGCAGCCCGTGCCGTGCGTGTGCCGGTTGTCGTGGCGCGGGGCCCGGAGCCAGTGCTCCTGATCACCGTCGGTGAGCAGGTCCACCGCGTCGCCCGCCAGGTGCCCTCCCTTGATCAGCGCCCAGCGCGGCCCGTGGGCCAGGATCGCCGCGGCCGCCCGCCGCAGGTCGGCCTCTTCCCGCACCTGTACGCCCGTGAGCTGGGCCACCTCGTCGAGGTTGGGGGTGGCGACGGTCGCGGTCGGCAGCAGCTTCGTACGGACCGCGTCCAGGGCCGTGGCGGCGAGCAGCGCGTCGCCGTGCTTGGAGACGCCCACGGGGTCGACGACGACGGGCGCGGCGATCTCCGCGAGCAGCCCGGCGACCGTCTCGACCAGCTCGGGCGAGGAGAGCATGCCGGTCTTGACCGCCTGGACGCCGATGTCGTCCACGACGCTGCGGAACTGGGCCCGTACCGCCTCGGCGGGCAGCTCCCAGGCGCCCTGGACGCCCAGGGAGTTCTGCGCGGTGACGGCGGTCAGCACGCTCATGCCGTGCGTGCCGAGCGCCAGCATCGTCTTCAGGTCGGCCTGGATGCCGGCGCCGCCGCCGGAGTCGGAGCCTGCGACGGTCAGGACGCGGGGTGGTGTGTGCATGCCCCGAATCTAATCGACCGCCGGATCCGGCCGGCCACGTCGCCCCGGCCCAGGAGGCGTCTCAGCCGACCACGTCGTCGTCGCCGAAGTGGTCCCAGCCGCCCTTGGTCCAGGGCGCGCCGTCCACCGTCACCTGGGGCAGCGCGGAGGGGTTGAGGACCTCGCCGATGACCTTCCAGCGGGCGGGGAGCTTCACGTCCGGCGGGAAGGTCGCCACGATCGCGTGGTCCTCGCCGCCGGAGAGCACCCACTGCAGCGGGTCCACGCCGCAGGCCGTACCGATGTCGGCCATCTGCGAGGGCACGTCGATCTTCTGGGACTGCAGATCGATGCGGACCTTGCTGGCCTCGGCGATGTGCCCGAGGTCGGCGACCAGGCCGTCGCTGACGTCCGTCATGGCGGTGGCGCCGAGCCCGGCGGCCGCGGGGCCCGCGTGGTACGGCGGCTCCGGCCTGCGGTGCGCCTCCACGAAGGCGCGCGGGGAGCGGAAGCCGCGGGTGAGGACGGCGTGGCCCGCCGCGGACCAGCCGAGCCAGCCGGTGACCGCGACGACGTCGCCGGGCTGGGCGCCGCCCCGGGTGACCGGCTCGGCGTTGCGCAGGTCGCCGAGGGCGGTGATGGCGACGGTGATGATCTCGCCGCGCACGACGTCGCCGCCGACCACGGCGGCGCCCGCCACCTGGCACTCGTCGCGCAGCCCGTCCATCAGCTCCGTCGCCCACGTCGCGGGGAGTTCGGCGGGCACCACGAGGCCGAGCAGGATGGCGGTGGGGACCGCGCCCATGGCGGCGATGTCGGCGAGGTTCTGGGCGGCGGCCTTGCGGCCGACGTCGTAGGCGGTGGACCAGTCGCGGCGGAAGTGCCGCCCTTCGAGGAGTACGTCCGTACTGGCCACGACCCGGCGGTCCGGCGCGGTGACCACGGCGGCGTCGTCGCCCGGTCCGATGCGTACGGCCGGGGTGGAGGTGAGCCGCGAGGTCAGCTCTCTGATGAGGCCGAACTCCCCCAACTCGCCGACGGTGCCCTTCATGCTGTTGCCCTTCCCATGCGTACGGACCTTCCGTACTCCACTGACGCGTCGCGCACGGCCGACGCCGCCTTCCCGGACGGCCGCGCTCCGGATGACGCGTTCCGCGTCGGCGGCCGCGAACTGTTCGCCGCGTCCGCCGCGCGGGTCTCCCCGCTCCGCTCGGCGACGCGGTACCGTGGCGTCCCTTCTTCCCACATGATCCTCGAAGCCGCCCTGGAGGTCCCGTGGTACAGGCGTACATCCTGATCCAGACCGAGGTCGGCAAGGCGTCCGCGGTCGCCGAAGTGATCGCCAAACTGCCCGGCGTGCTCCAGGCCGAGGACGTGACCGGTCCCTACGACGTGATCGTGCGTGCCCAGGCTGACACGGTCGATGATCTGGGCCGCATGGTGGTCGCCAAAGTCCAGCAAGTGGACGGCATCACGCGCACCCTGACCTGCCCGGTGGTTCATATCTAGTCCCCCGTATGCTCGGCCGGGTGAAATCCTCGCCAGGCCGGTCGCTCGCTGCTCCGCCGCTGCTCGCCGTGCTGATCACAGTGGCGGGCTGTGCCCCGTCCGACGATTCGGCGAGCGTGGCGGTTCCCGCCCCGAAGGGGGAGCCGGCCCGGCTCTGCCGAGCGCTGCACGGGAAACTGCCCGACACCGTGGACGGTCTGAAGCGGCGGACCGCCGATCCCGTCTCCGACTTCACCGCCGTGTGGGGATCGCCCGCCGTGCGCCTGCGCTGCGGCGTGCCGAAGCCCGACGTGCTGAAGCCTGGTAATGAACATTACAACCCGCTGCAGGACGCCGCGGAAATCAACGGCGTCGAGTGGCTCTTCGAGAAGCAGGACGACGGCTATCGCTTCACGACCGTGCTGCGCCGCGCGAACGTCGAGGTGACCGTGCCGGGGAAGTACGCGCCCGAGGTCGATGTGCTCACCGACCTGGCGTCGGCCGTGAAGAAGACCGTTCCGGTCGGAGTCGTGTAGGACCCGGTCAACGTCGCGCAGAATCCGGTCGAGGTCGCGCAGGACACGCCCCGACCGGTCGCCGCGGAGGCTCAGCGCAGGCCCGTGGAGCGCCGCAGCGCCGCCTGGATGAGCCGGTCCACCAGCTCGGCGTAGCTCACCCCGGACTCCTGCCACATCCGCGGGTACATCGAAATGGGCGTGAAGCCCGGCAGGGTGTTGATCTCGTTGATGACGAACTCGCCGTTGTCCTGCAGGAAGAAGTCGGCGCGCACCAGGCCCTCGCAGGACGCCGCCTCGAACGCCTCGACGGCCAGCTCCTGGACGCGCGCCGTCTGCTCCTCGGTGAGCGGCGCGGGCACCAGTCCGGCGGCGGAGTCGATGTACTTGGCCTCGAAGTCGTAGAAGTCGTGCGCGGTGACCGGCGGGATCTCGGCCGGGACGCTGGCCCGCGGGCCGTCCTCGAACTCCAGCACGCCGCACTCGATCTCCCGGCCGCTCAGCAGCGACTCGACCAGGATCTTGGGGTCGTGGCGGCGGGCCTCCTCGACGGCCTCGTCCAGCCCGGAGAGGTCGTCCACCTTGGAGATGCCCATGGAGGAGCCGGCCCGGGCGGGCTTCACGAACAGCGGCCAGCCGTGCTCGCCGGCGAAGTCCACGATCTTCTTGCGCGCCGCAGCGGGGTCCTGCTCCCACTCGCGCGGGCGGATGACCTCGTACGGGCCGACCGGCAGCCCGAAGGAGGCGAACACCCGCTTCATGTAGTCCTTGTCCTGGCCGACGGCCGAGGAGAGCACGCCGGAGCCCACGTAGGGCACGCCGGACAGCTCCAGGAGGCCCTGGAGGGTGCCGTCCTCGCCGTACGGGCCGTGCAGGACGGGGAAGACCACGTCGACGTCGCCGAGCACCTTCGGCACCTGGCCGGGCTCGCTGTAGACGACCTCGCGGCTGGTGGGGTCGACCGGCAGGACCACGGAGCCGTCGGCGGACTCGGCCAGCTCCGCCACGCTCGGCAGCTTCCGGTCCGTGATGGCCATCCGCTCCGGCGCGTCGGCGGTCAGCGCCCAGCGGCCGTCCGACGTGATGCCGATCGGCAGCACGTCGTACTTCTCGCGGTCGATGGCGCTCAGTACGGCGCCCGCGGTGACCACGGAGATGGCGTGCTCGGAGCTGCGCCCGCCGAACACGACGGCGACGCGGGGCTTCTGGGAGGAGGTCTCGCTGCTCATATCGCGTCGAGACTACCTGTTGGTACGGCCGATGCGAATGACTTGGGGGGCGTGGGGCGCTTCAATGGGCCATGGTCGGCGGGGGCGTGGCGGGGGCCTCTCCCTCTCCGCGTTCCTGGCAGGGCCCTCCGCCTCCGCGTTCCTGGCAGGGCCCTCCGCCTCCGCGTTCCTGGCAGGGCCCCTCCCCCTCCGCGTTCCTGGCAGGGCCCCTCCCCCTCCGCGTTCCTGGCAGGGCCCCTCCCTCTCCCCAGACCAGCGGGAGAGCTCCCGTATCCGTGGCCAAGGCCCCTCCCCCACCTCCACCACACAAGCCGCGCAGAAGCGGCGTACCGCGAAGGTAGCGCTCACGGCTCGAGGCCGTCGGGCCCTGTGGACAACCGTGGGTTCAGTGGCGCTCGGGCTTCGCCGAGCGCGACATCAGTTCCTTCAGGGCCACCAGCGGCGGCTTGGCGTCGTGGACGATGCTCACGACCGTCTCGGTGATGGGCATCTCGACACCGTGCCGGCGCGCCAGGTCCAGCACCGATTCGCAGGACTTCACACCCTCGGCGGTCTGCTTGGTGACGGCGATGGTCTCTTCGAGGCTCATGCCGCGGCCGAGGTTCTGGCCGAAGGTGTTGTTGCGGGAGAGCGGCGAGGAGCACGTGGCGACCAGGTCGCCCATGCCCGCCAGCCCCGCGAACGTGGCCGGGTCGGCCCCCAGCGCGAGCCCCAGCCGCATCGTCTCGGCGAGGCCGCGGGTGATGAGGGACGCCTTGGCGTTGTCGCCCAGGCCCATGCCGCCCGCGATGCCCACCGCGAGACCGATGACGTTCTTCACCGCGCCGCCCAGCTCCGCGCCCACCACGTCGGTGGTGGTGTACGGGCGGAAGTACGGGGTGTGGCAGGCGGCCTGCAGGCGGGTGGCGACGGCCTCGTCGGTGCAGGCGACGACGGCGGCGGCGGGCTGCCGGGAGGCGATCTCCTTGGCGAGGTTCGGGCCGCTCAGCACGGCCACCCGCTCGGCGGGCACCTTGGCGACCTCTTCGATGACCTCGCTCATCCGCTTGGCCGTACCGAGCTCGATGCCCTTCATCAGCGACACCAGGACGGTGTCGGAGGGCAGCAGCGGCGCCCAGTCCGCGAGGTTGGCGCGCAGCGTCTGGGACGGCACGGCCAGGATGGCGAACTCCGCGCCGGCGGCGGCCTCGGCGGGGTCGGTGGTGGCCCGTACGGTCTGCGGCAGCTCCACGCCCGGGAGGTAGTCGGGGTTGGTGCGGCCGGTGTTGATGGCCTCGGCGAGCTCGGCGCGGCGGCCCCACAGGGTCACCTCACAGCCCGCATCGGCCAGCACCATCGCGAATGCGGTGCCCCACGACCCCGTGCCGTAGACGGCGCAGCGCGTCACTTGCCTTCATCCTCCTGAGTGGGGCCGGGCGTCTCGTCCCGCCGCATCTGCTGGTTCTTCCGGCGCTGTTCGGCGCGGGCCTTGCGGTGGTCGTACGGCTCGGCCGGCGCGGGCTCCTCGCGGACCTCGGCCAGGATGCCGGTCACCGAGGCCATGATGCGGTCGGTGACGGCGCGCAGCACCTCGGCGGTGGGTTCCTGGCCGTAGAACTCGTTCAGGTCGACCGGCGGGCCCGCCTTCACGCGCAGCGTCTTGCGCGGGAAGAGCCGGAGCTTCTTCTCCTTGGCGTACGGCGGCATCGCCTCGTTGGCGCCCCACTGGGCGACCGGGATGACGGGCGCCTTGGTGAGCAGGGCGACCCGGGCGGCGCCGGTCTTGCCCTGCATGGGCCACATGTCGGGGTCCCGGGTGAGGGTGCCCTCGGGGTAGAAGGCGACGCACTCGCCCCTGTTGATGGCGTCGACGGCGGCCCGGAACGCGGTGGCCGCGTCCGTGGATTCGCGGTAGACCGGGATCTGTCCCGTGCCGCGCATGACCGCGCCGACGAAGCCGCCCTTGAAGAGGCCGCTCTTGGCGAGGAATCGCGGGACCCGTCCGCTGTTGTACTGATAGTGCGCGTAGGAGAGCGGGTCGAGATACGAGTTGTGGTTGACCGCGGTGATGAATCCGCCCTCGGCGGGAATGTGCTCCATTCCCTGCCAGTCCCGCTTGAACAGCACCACGAGCGGCGGTTTTGCGATGACCGCTGCGAGGCGGTACCAGAAGCCGATTCTGTGGCGGGACACTCGGACACCCTCCTAATGGGACCTGCTGAGCTGCGGCGACCCGGCAGCCGCACAAGTGTCGCCCCCGGTACCCGGTCTGTCGAGGACACCGTATCCCCGCGCCCTGCTGCGGGCGGCGGCAGCGGGTGACAATGCTGCCGATGCGAGAAGAAGGAGCGGATGCGGTGTGGAGTCTGGTGGTGCCCCTGAAACCGCTGGTGCGGGCCAAGAGCAGACTGTCCGCCGCGGCGGACGCGCGCTTTCGGCCCCGGTTGGCGCTGGCGTTCGCCCTGGACACGGTGGCCGCGGCGCTGGAGTGCCCGGTGGTGCGCGATGTGGCGGTTGTCACGGACGATCCGCAGGCCGGTGAGGCGCTGGCGGCTCTCGGGGCGCGCATCGTGGCCGACGTGCCGGCGGCGGGGCTGAATCCCGCGATCGCGTACGGCGCGCACACCGTACGGGCGCACCGCCCCGGTGCCGCGGTGGCGGCGCTCAATGCGGATCTTCCGGCGCTGCGCACGGCGGAACTGGAACGGGTGCTCACCGCGGCCGCGCAATTCCCGCGCGCATTTCTCGCGGACGCGGCGGAAATAGGGACGACGCTGCTGACCGCGGCGCCGGAGGTGGAATTGGCCCCGGCTTTCGGCGGTGCCTCACGGGCCCGGCACGCGGCCTCCGGCGCTCAGGAGCTGGCGTTGTCCGACGTGCGGTCGGTGCGGCAGGACGTGGACACTCCGGAGGATCTCCGAGTGGCGCTGGAATGGGGCGTGGGGGCGTGGACGGCCCGCCATACGGCGGCCATCTCGGCGGGAATCGCGGCGCTGGGCGCTCCGGGGGCCTGAGCGGCCGCCCGGCCTTCCGGCAGGTGCGTCAGAACGTCTGGAGCGTGATGAGGGTGATCCGGCGGTCCGCGCCCTCGCCCGTCACGTCGATGCGGACCCGCTGGCCGGGGCGGAGCAGCCGCAGGCCGCCCGCGTCGAAGGCGGGGGCGTCGAAGGGCAGCGGGGTGCCGTCGTCGAGCAGCACGCTGCCCGTGCGGCGCTCGGCGTCGTAGGTGTATGCGGTGGCCTGCATGGTCAGAGCCTAAACGGGAGGGGGCGGGCAACGCACCGCGGGCCGGGCTCCTCAGGGGAGCCCGGCCCGTCGCGAGGTTCGCCGCGGGGCGGTCAGCGCTTGCGGGCGGTGGCCTTCTTGGCGGTGGTCTTGCGGGCGGTGGCCTTCTTGGCCGGGGCCTTCTTCGCCGTGGTCTTCTTGGCGGGGGCGGTCTTCTTGGCCGTGGCCTTCTTCGCCGTGGTGGCCTTCTTGGCCGGCGTCGCCTTCTTGGCGGTGGTGGCCTTCTTGGCCGGCGTGGCCTTCTTGGCGGTGGTGGTCTTCTTCGCCGTGGTGGCCTTCTTGGCCGGCGTGGCCTTCTTGGCGGTGGTGGTCTTCTTCGCCGCCGTGGTCTTCTTCGCCGCCGTCGCCTTCTTGGCGGTGGCCTTCTTGGCCGCGGCCTTGGCCGTCGTACGGGTGGAAGCACCGCCCGAAAGGCTGCCCTTCGGGGCCTTCTTGACGGCCACGTCGTTCTTCGGGAGCTTCTTCGAGCCGCTGACCAGGTCCTTGAAGCCCTGTCCGGCGCGGAATCGCGGCACGGAGGTCTTCTTCACCCGCACCCGCTCACCCGTCTGCGGGTTACGGGCGTAACGGGCCGGGCGGTCGACCTTTTCGAACGAGCCGAATCCGGTGACCGAAACGCGGTCGCCGCCGACCACGGCACGGACGATGGCGTCCAGGACCGCGTCGACCGCGTCCGCGGCGTTCTGACGTCCGCCGAGCTTGTCGGCAATGGCTTCTACGAGCTGCGCCTTGTTCACGTCTTCCCCTTCGGAGACATTGCTGGAACGAATGTGTTCAAGCTTTTTCGCACGTTAGGCAGATATATACCGCAAATCAAACACGAAACGGGCTAATCACCCTTGTGCCGCAACGAACTCGACCGTCACGGAGTTCCGTCGGCATCCACGTCTTCGGGATAACGCCCTTCGTCGAGGTCGTTCATGAAGCGCTCCAGACGCCGTGCCGCGCCGGCCAGATCGTGTTTCGCCGCAGCCGTGATGACAAGCAGCTTCCGGGTCAGCGCCATCCGTACGCCCTCCGGGACTTGCAGTGTCCGCACGCGTGTGTGTGCGGCCTTGAGACGGTCGGCGACGAGACCGTAGAGCTCCAGTTGGCCGTCGCGTTCCATGCGCTAATTGTGCCATCTGCGGTGAGTTGTCGCTTCACGGGGCCTCAACACGCCACTCAACAAGACGAAGCGCCCCTTGCCAAGTGACAAGGAGCGCATCGTATGCAAGATGTCTTTCAGCCAGAAAACCCCGAGGTCAGGCCACTACTGTACGCGGCTTGAAGGGCGGCCTGTTCGCTTCGTACGCGGCGATGGAGTCTTCCTCCCGGAGGGTGAGGCTGATGTCGTCCAGCCCCTCCAGCAGCCGCCAACGGGCGTTCTCGTCCAGCTCGAACCCGGCGGTGATGCCCGGGGCGCGGACCTCGCGGGCGACCAGGTCCACGGTGATCTCCGTGGTGGGGTCGGCCTCGGCCAGCTGCTGCAGCGCCTCCACGGTCTCCTGCGGCAGTACCACCGTCAACAGCCCGTTCTTGAGGGAGTTGCCGCGGAAGATGTCGGCGAAGCGGGAGGAGATGACGGCCTTGAAGCCGTAGTTCTGCAGCGCCCACACGGCGTGCTCACGGGAGGAGCCGGTGCCGAAGTCGGGGCCGGCCACCAGCACGGTGGCGCCCCGGTAGGCGTCCTGGTTCAGCACGAAGTCGGGCTGCTTGCGCCACGCCTCGAACAGGCCGTCCTCGAAGCCGTCGCGGGTGACCTTCTTCAGCCAGTGCGCGGGGATGATCTGGTCGGTGTCCACATTGCTGCGGCGCAGCGGGACGACCCGGCCGGTGTGGGTGGTGAAGGCTTCCATGTTTTCAGACTCCAGCGGGCGCGGGGGCGGCGGCATCGGACAGGTCGGCCGGGGAGGCCAGGTGGCCGAGAACCGCTGTGGCGGCGGCGACCTGGGGAGAGACCAGGTGGGTGCGGCCCCCCTTGCCCTGCCGGCCCTCGAAGTTGCGGTTGGAGGTGGAGGCGGAGCGCTCGCCGGGCGCCAGCTGGTCGGGGTTCATGCCCAGGCACATCGAGCAGCCCGCGTGGCGCCATTCGGCGCCGGCGGCGGTGAAGACCTTGTCCAGGCCCTCCTCGACGGCCTGCAGGGCGACGCGTACCGAGCCGGGGACGATGAGCATCCGCACCCCGTCGGCGACCTTGCGGCCCTCCAGGAGGGTGGCGGCGGCGCGCAGGTCCTCGATGCGGCCGTTGGTGCACGAGCCCACGAAGACGGTGTCGACCTTGATGTCGCGCAGCGGCTGACCGGCCGTCAACCCCATGTACTCCAGGGCCTTTTCGGCGGCGTAGCGCTCCGAGGCGTCTTCGTAGGAGGCGGGGTCGGGGACGTTCTGGGACAGCGGGGCGCCCTGGCCGGGGTTGGTGCCCCAGGTGACGAACGGCGCCAGCTCGGCGGCGTCGATGACCACCTCGTGGTCGAAGACCGCGTCGTCGTCGGTGCGCAGCGTCTTCCAGTACTCCACCGCCGCGTCCCACTCCGCGCCCTCGGCCGGGGCGTGGTCACGGCCCTTGAGGTAGGCGAAGGTGGTCGCGTCCGGGGCGATCATGCCCGCGCGGGCGCCGGCCTCGATCGACATGTTGCAGATGGTCATCCGGGCTTCCATCGAGAGCTTCTCGATGGCCGAGCCGCGGTATTCGATGACATAGCCCTGGCCGCCGCCGGTGCCGATCTTCGCGATGATGGCGAGGATCAGGTCCTTGGCGGTGACGGTGTCGGGCAGCTCGCCCTCCACCGTGATGGCCATGGTCTTGAACGGGGAGAGCGGCAGCGTCTGGGTGGCCAGCACGTGCTCGACCTGGCTGGTGCCGATGCCGAAGGCCAGCGCGCCGAACGCGCCGTGCGTGGAGGTGTGGCTGTCGCCGCAGACCACGGTGGTGCCGGGCTGGGTCAGGCCCAACTGCGGGCCCACGACGTGAACGACGCCCTGCTCGACATCGCCGAGGGGGTGCAGGCGCACGCCGAACTCGGCGCAGTTCTTGCGCAGCGTCTCCAGCTGGGTGCGCGAGACCGGGTCGGCGATCGGCTTGTCGATGTCCAGCGTGGGGGTGTTGTGGTCCTCGGTGGCGATCGTCAGGTCCGTACGGCGCACCTGGCGGCCGGCCTTGCGCAGGCCGTCGAAGGCCTGCGGGCTGGTCACCTCGTGCAGCAGATGAAGATCGATGAAGAGCAGGTCGGGCTCGCCTTCCGCGCGCCGGACGACATGGTCGTCCCAGACCTTCTCCGCGAGTGTCCGTCCCATCGCTGTCCCTCCGGCCGGCCGACTTCGCCGGCCCAACTCGTCTGATTGCGCGCCGCTCGTACCCCTCGTACCGGGCGGTACACGGGCCCCGGTCCAGGGCCTCGCTTCAAGAGTGGCGACTTCCGCAGAAAATTGAACTTGCGTTTCACAGTGTGAGACGCGAGTATCGTTGCATGGACAACTCTAGCGGCGTCGGTGTTCTCGACAAGGCGGCTCTGGTATTGAGCGCTCTGGAGTCCGGTCCGGCCACCCTCGCCGGACTGGTCGGAGCGACCGGGCTCGCGCGCCCCACGGCGCACCGGCTTGCGGTAGCACTGGAACACCACCGGATGGTGGCGAGGGACATGCAGGGCCGGTTCATCCTCGGACCGCGGCTGTCGGAGCTCGCCGCCGCGGCGGGCGAGGACCGCCTGCTGGCCACGGCGGGACCGGTACTGACACACCTGCGCGATGTGACGGGCGAGAGCGCCCAGCTCTATCGCCGGCAGGGCGACATGCGGATCTGCGTGGCCGCCGCCGAGCGGCTCTCGGGCCTGCGGGACACCGTCCCGGTGGGCTCCACGCTCCCGATGAAGGCGGGCTCCGCCGCGCAGATCCTGATGGCCTGGGAAGAGCCCGAGCGGCTGCACAGGGGCCTTCAGGGGGCACGCTTCACCGCGACCGCGCTCTCGGGCGTACGGCGCCGCGGCTGGGCCCAGTCGATCGGCGAGCGGGAGCCGGGCGTGGCCTCGGTCTCCGCGCCCGTACGCGGCCCGTCGAACCGCGTGGTGGCCTCCGTGTCGGTCTCCGGGCCGATCGAGCGGCTGACCCGCCACCCGGGCCGGATGCACGCCCAGGCCGTCATCGACGCGGCGGCCCGCCTCAGCGAGGCCCTGCGCCGCACCACGGGCTGACCACTCCCCCACGCCTGCCGTCGCCAACGCCGCCGGCGGTGGGCAGGGGGCCTTTTCCGCTCTTTTCTTCTCGCGCTTTTTCTTTTCATCATGACCGACGCCGGCCATTGCGAAAGCGGGCGCACGAAAAAGGCCCTCCACCTGAGTGGAGGGCCTTTCTCGCTGTGTACCCCCGACCGGATTCGAACCGGCGCTACCGCCTTGAGAGGGCGGCGTGCTAGGCCGCTACACAACGGGGGCTCACCTGCGGTGTGAGCAGGAAGTTTGCAGTCCACCTGCTCAACTGCGCTGGGCTACCAGGACTCGAACCTAGACTAAATGAACCAGAATCACTCGTGCTGCCAATTACACCATAGCCCATGGTGGTTGAGACCGATCCAGGATCGGCACCAGTACCCCCGACCGGATTCGAACCGGCGCTACCGCCTTGAGAGGGCGGCGTGCTAGGCCGCTACACAACGGGGGCCCTAGCGATCCTCATCATCACCGCATCCGGGAGCGACCCGAAGGAGGTGGAGTGCAAGGATCTGTACCCCCGACCGGATTCGAACCGGCGCTACCGCCTTGAGAGGGCGGCGTGCTAGGCCGCTACACAACGGGGGCTGGCACTGCGATCAAGAGACTGCACTTCCGAGAAGACGATCTCTTGCTGGGCTACCAGGACTCGAACCTAGACTAACTGAACCAGAATCAGTCGTGCTGCCAATTACACCATAGCCCACCAAAACGCAACCCCTTGCGGGATTTTGTTTGGCTTGCGCTTCCCGCCGGGCCTGTCGGCCCTCTCGGGCGGCGCAGAAAGAACATTACCCGAAGGCGTCCGGCGCTCCAAAACGGGTATCGCCGCGCAGCAGGCCGGGCAGCTGGTTCAGGCCGGTGATCCGGATCAGCTCGGGCCGGCCGCCCAGTCCCCGGCGGTCCAGCCAGATGCCCGTGAGGCCCGCGGCCACGGCGCCACCGGCGTCGATGTCGGGCTGATCGCCCACGTACGCCACCTCCGCCGGCGGCAGCCCCAGGGCCTCACAGGCGGCGTGGAAGGCCCCGGCGGCGGGCTTGGCGATCCCCAGCTCCGCCGCGCACAGCAGCGCCTCGAAACGGTCCCGTACGCCCAGGACCCGCAGCTTGCGGTCCTGATTGCGGGTGGAGGAGTTCGAGAGCACCGCGTGCCGGTACTCCGCCGCAAGCAGCTCCAGTACCGGCAAGGTGTCCGGGAAGAGCGCCCAGGCGGCCTCGTAGTGCGCGAGGTACCGCCCGAACCACCCGTCGGCGTCCTCGTCGCTCATGGACGTCATACCGAGGAATTCACGCACCCGGTCCCGGCGCTGCGCCTCGAAGGTGATCCCGCCGGCCTCGAAGCGCCGCCAGTGGATCTCCGTGACCTCTTTCCAACGGGCGAGGGCCTGGTCGACGGAGACGAATCCGTCGGCCAGGCCCTCGGCGAGGAGATGCGCCTGCATCCCCGCCAGGTCGGCGCTCGCGTAATCGAAGATCGTGTCGTCGACGTCCCAGAGGACCGCGCGTATGGGCATACCCCGCACGCTACCGGCACCGCCGCTCTCAGGAGACCCAGTTCTTGAGCGGTTCGGTGTCGAGGGTCAGGTCCACGGGGTCGGGGAGGATGACTTTCATGCCGAAGGCCACGCTGACCACCTGGTCATAGCGGCTGCCGTCCGGCTGCGAGAAGACCTTGACCTCGCAGCTGTCCCGGTCGATCAGGAGGTAAACGGGGATGCCGGTCCCGGCGTAGGCGCGGGGCTTGTCGATGCGGTCGCGGCGGTCGGTGTCCGAATCGAACGAGGTCACCTCGACGACCATGAGCGCCGGGTCGGGATCGGCCCAATCACCCGCGCCGACGAAGGCGTCACTTGGTGCGAGAACACCGTCAGGAATGGCATAGCCGGTGCGGTACGCCTCCACCCTCAGTCCCTGATCATGTACCCACAGCTCAGGACGCGTCTGCAGGCAGAGACGCGTGAGCCATTGGATGATCCTCCCGTGATCCCCGTCCGCCACCGTTTTGACCCCCAGCCGCCCGTTGATGAACTCAAGACGCAGCCCCTCGGTGGTACGAGCGGCGACCCGGGCCAGCTCCTCGAATTCGCCCTGCAGCATGTGCGGTCGATCGGCAGTCACAGACATGTTCGCCCTCCTCGTCGCGTCCCGCTCAGTGTTCCGCGTCATGTCCGGCACCGCCCCTGCGTAGACGTTCCTGCACCCTCAGTCATACACGAAAGAGGGGCGGCGACCGGTGTGGTCGCCGCCCCTCTCGGAGACGAGGTAACTCCGAGCGCGTTACGCCGCGAGCTTCTTCAGGGCCGCGTCGATCCTGGAGAGCGTGCGGGGCTTGCCGAGGATCTCGAGGGACTCGAAGAGGGGGAGGCCGACCGTGCGGCCGGTGGTGGCCACGCGGACCGGGGCCTGGGCCTTGCCGAGCTTGAGGCCGTGCTCCTCGCCGGCGGCCAGTACGGCCTCCTTGAGGGACTCCGGGCTGCTCCAGTCCGCGGTCTCCAGCTTGGCGCGGGCGGTGGTGAGCAGGGCCACCGGGTCGCCCTTGCCCATCGCCTTGGTCCAGGACGCCTCGTCGAAGACCGGCTCCTTGAGGAAGAGGAAGTCGACGTTGTCGGTGATCTCGGAGAGGACCTTCAGGCGGCTCTGGGCGTGCGGGGCGATCGCGTCGAACACCGACTGGTCGAAGTCCGCCTCGTCCCAGGGGGCGAAGGGGGCGCGCAGCCAGGGGGCGCAGCGCTCGGTGAAGTCCTTCACGTCCAGCTGCCGGATGTGGTCGGCGTTGATCGCCTCGCACTTCTTGAGGTCGAAGCGCGCCGGGTTGGCGTTGACGTCCTCGATCTCGAACTTCGCGACCATCTCCTCGACGGAGAAGATGTCCTGGTCCTCGGAGAAGGACCAGCCGAGGAGGGAGAGGTAGTTCAGCAGGCCCTCGGGGAGGAAGCCGCGCTCGCGGTAGAGGTTGAGCGAGGACTGCGGGTCGCGCTTGGAGAGCTTCTTGTTGCCCTCGCCCATGACGTACGGCAGGTGGCCGAAGGCCGGGACCTGCTTCGCGACGCCCAGCTCGATCAGCGCCTTGTAGAGCGCGATCTGGCGCGGGGTGGAGGAGAGCAGGTCCTCGCCGCGCAGGACGTGGGTGATCTCCATGAGCGCGTCGTCGACCGGGTTGACGAGGGTGTACAGCGGCGCGCCGTTGGCCCGCAGGATGCCGTAGTCGGTGACGTTCTCCGCGGTGAAGGACAGCTCGCCGCGGACCAGGTCGGTGAAGGTGATCGTCTCGTCGGGCATCCGGAAGCGGACGATCGAGGTGCGGCCCTCGGCCTCGTACGCGGCCTTCTGCTCGGGGGTCACCGTGCGGCACTTGCCGTCGTACCCGGAGGGCTTGCCGGCCTTGCGCGCGGCCTCCCGGCGCTCCTCCAGCTCCTCGGCGGTGCAGTAGCAGTGGTAGGCGTGGCCGCCGTCCAGCAGCTTCTTCGCGACGTCCTGGTAGATGTCCATGCGCTGCGACTGGCGGTACGGGGCGTGCGGGCCGCCTTCGCCCTTGCCGCTGCTGTCGAACGCCGCGGGGCCCTCGTCCCAGTCGAAGCCCAGCCAGCGCATGGCGTCCAGGAGCTGCTCGTAGGACTCCTCGGAGTCGCGGGCCGCGTCGGTGTCCTCGACGCGGAAGACGAACGTGCCGCCGTGGTGCCGGGCGTAGGCCCAGTTGAAGAGGGCGGTGCGGACCAGGCCCACGTGGGGGTTGCCGGTCGGCGAGGGACAGAACCGTACGCGGACGGGGGTCGCGTTAGCCACGCTTGATCACCTTGTTGGTGAGAGTGCCGATGCCTTCGATGGTGACGGCGACCTCGTCGCCGACGTTGAGCGGGCCGACCCCGGCGGGGGTGCCCGTGAGGACGACGTCGCCGGGGAGCAGCGTCATCGCCTCCGTGATGTGGACGATCAGGTCCTCGATCGAGCGGACCATCTCGCTCGTGCGGCCCAGCTGGCGCTGTTCGCCGTTGACCGTGCACTGGATGGTCAGATCGCTCGGGTCCAGCTCGGTCTCGACCCAGGGGCCGAGCGGGCAGGAGCTGTCGAAGCCCTTGGCCCGGGCCCACTGCGCCTCGCGCTTCTGCACGTCGCGCGCGGTGATGTCGTTGGCGCAGGTGTAGCCGAGGATGACGTCCTTCACGCGCTCGCGGGGGACCTCGCGGCACATGCGGCCGATGACGACGGCGAGCTCGGCCTCGTGGTGCACCTCCTGCGAGAAGGAGGGGTACACGACGGGGTCGCCGGGGCCGACCACCGAGGTGGAGGGCTTGAAGAAGGCGACCGGCACGTCGTCGACCTCGTTGCCGAGCTCCTTGGCGTGCTCGGCGTAGTTGCGGCCGATGGCCACGACCTTGTTCGGGAGGACGGGCGGCAGCAGCCGCACCTTGTCCAGGGGGACCTTCTGGCCCGAGCGCTCGAACTCGGCGAAGGGGTGTCCCTTGATGACATCGAGGTCACTGCCCTCGACGACGCCGAAGCCGACGTTGCCGTCGATGGAAAATCTGGCGATGCGCACGGAAGCCGCTGCCCCTCTTGATCTCTTACCGGGAGTGGACACCCCAGGCTATCGCGGGAGCAGGACCCGTCCTCTGTCCTTTTTGTGCGTCGCGTCCTACTCGGGCGCGTCCATCAGGACGGTGCGGCGGGGGTTGGCGGTCTGGGCGGGCAGCTCGACGGCGTCCTCGGGCCGGGTCGCGTCCTCGGCCGGCGCGGTCTGCAGCTCCTCGGCGTCCTTCAGGTGCATCAGGGTCGTGCGCCGCGGGTTGGCTATGGAGCGGAACATCATCGTCGTCTTCACTGCGGAATGCCTCGCGTATCTCGCGTGTGGTGGTCACTGCCCGGGCAACGTGCCGCTGGGCGATTGCGGCACGTGTGTAAAGCGTCAGGCTATGCGCGCTATTCCCGTCGATCTTGCGGTCAAGTCGGCGATCACCGTGTGAGTTTGCTCACGAACTGTGCGGCAAATGCCGCAATTTTCATGATCGAAAGCCGTTGGCGAAACGGACATTGGCGGAGCGAAGCGCACGTTCCACTCCCCATCACCGCACCTGGGGCAGCGCACAACTGCGACCGGAACGCTGCCAAAAGTCCGTTATAAGGGGGGAGACCTTCTACGACTCGTGACACACCCCGTACATTGCGTCACGCATGTCACAGCCAGGGGCTCCGCTCTTGTTGCCGCTCCGGCACTGTGCTGGAATTCCCCGGACCGCCGCATGTTTCACACGGCGCGCAGGGGGCGCAGAGCAGCGCCGCGCGGTGGGTGCCGCTCTCTTCGCCAGAGGGAGTAAGCACGCCGGTCACACTCACGACCGCCATGGGGCCCGGCCCCCTACGACTCGACACCGTCCCGCCGTCACCGCGGAGGGACGCCTGGTCCAGAGGTTGCGACGCTAGTGCAGGGACGTTTCAAGAGGGATGGCAGCGCTGCGGCTGACCCGGAGCTGCGCGGCGGGACCGACCGCGCCGCCTCCCAGCAGCGCGCCCAGAGCAACGGTCCGGCGAGCGGCACGTTGCCGACCGACCGGACCGACCCGGCGCCGGCCGGCGACTCCGCCGCCGAGCGCCCCAAGGCCAAGGGCCCCATGGGCCCCGGGGCCCGTCTGTCGCTGCGCAACTGGCGCATCAGCACACGCCTGGTCTCCCTGATCGCGCTGCCCGTGGTCGCCGCCACCACGCTGGGCGGCCTGCGCATCAGCAGCGAGCTGGACAACATCGACCAGCTGGACCGGATGCAGCTGCTCACGGAGATGACGCGGCAGGCCACCGAGCTGGCCGACGCGCTCCAGGAGGAGCGGGACCGTTCGGCGGGCCCGCTGGCCGGCTCCGGCAACACCAAGGACGACACCGATGTGGTGGCGCCGCGCGAGGAGACCGACCGCGCGATCAAGTCCTTCAAGGAGCACACCGACGACGTCGACTCGGCACGCGGCTCGATGGCCGGCGTGCGCGCCACGATCGTCGACATCCAGCGCCAGCTGGGCACGCTCAACGAGGTACGGAACAAGGCGTACACCGACAACGAGAACGTCGCCCAGACCGTCACCGCGTACAACCAGCTGATCACCTCGCTGCTCGCGCTCTCCCAGGACATGGCGCAGGCGACCAGCAGCCCGGAGATGATCCAGAGCACCCGCTCCCTGGCCGCGTTCTCCTCCGCCAAGGAGTACGCGTCGATGCAGCGGGCGTTCGTCAGCGCCGGTCTGTCGCACAAGGGCCACGCGCACCTGTCCGCGAACGACCGGCTCGCCGGCCGTACCGCCGAGGACAGTGAGGAGTCCGCGCTCAAGCGGTTCTCCAACATCTACCCCGGCGCCGCCTCCCTCATGGAGGGCCTGGACAGCGGCAACGACGACATCGAGCACGCGAACTCGTTCGCCGACCGCAGCTTCAAGACCGAGTCGGGCATCCGCGGTGAGGAGATGTCGTACCTGGACTGGTACGACCTCGACACCAACAAGGTCAACCTGATGTCGCGCATCGAGACCACGCTGCTCTCCCAGATGGAGCAGAAGTCCCGCGAGCTGCGCAACGAGGCCACGACCGGCGCGATCATCAACGGTGCGGTGATCCTGCTCGTCCTGGGCATCTCGCTCATCGGCGCGTTCGTCGTCTCCCGCTCCATGGTCCGCTCGCTGCGCCGGCTGCAGGACACCGCGCAGACGGTCTCCCAGAAGCGGCTGCCCGAGCTGGTCAAGCACCTCTCCGAGGCCGACCCGCAGGACGTGGACACCTCGGTCGAGTCCGTCGGCGTGCACAGCCGGGACGAGATCGGCAAGGTGGCCACCGCGTTCGACGAGGTGCACCGCGAGGCCGTCCGGCTGGCGTCCGAGCAGGCGCTGCTGCGGGGCAACGTCAACGCGATGTTCACCAACCTCTCGCGCCGCAGCCAGGGCCTCATCCAGCGGCAGCTGTCGCTGATCTCGGAGCTGGAGTCCCGCGAGGCCGACCCCGACCAGCTCTCCTCGCTCTTCAAGCTCGACCACCTCGCGACCCGTATGCGCCGTAACGGCGAGAACCTCCTCGTCCTCGCGGGCGAGGAGCCGGGCCGCCGCTGGACCCGCCCGGTCCCGCTGGTCGACGTGCTGCGTGCGGCCGCCTCCGAGGTGGAGCAGTACGAGCGCATCGAACTGAGCGCGGTGCCGACCACCGAGGTCGCGGGCCGCGTCGTCAACGACCTCGTGCACCTCCTCGCCGAGCTGCTGGAGAACGCGACCTCGTTCTCCTCGCCGCAGACCAAGGTCAAGGTGACCGGTCACGCGCTGCCCGACGGCCGGGTACTGGTCGAGATCCACGACACCGGCATCGGCCTCTCCCCCGAGGACCTCTCGGCGATCAACGAGCGCCTCGCCAGCCCGCCGACCGTGGACGTCTCGGTGTCCCGCCGGATGGGTCTGTTCGTGGTCGGCCGGCTGTCCCTGCGGCACGGCATCCGCGTCCAGCTGCGTCCCTCGGATTCCGGCGGTACGACGGCCCTGGTCATGCTGCCGGTGGACGTCGCGCAGAGCGGCGGCGCGAACAACGCGAACAAGAAGCCCGGCCAGGGCGGCAAGCCCGCCGGCGGCCGCGGCTCCGGCGACGCCGGCGGCCAGCACTCCAGCCGCCTCGCGGGCCTGCAGCCGCGCGGCCAGATGGGCTCCGGTCCCCGTACCGCGCTGCCCGGCCGCCCCGGAGCGGGCGCGCCCGGCGGTGCGCCCGGTGGCGCCCCCGGTGCCCCGGCCGGTCCGCAGCACAACAACGCCTTCGGCGGCCGTCCCGCGGCCC